>JAFATZ010000337.1 GCA_019243675.1 Ktedonobacteraceae bacterium
GAGCAATTGGTGCGCCTGTGTGCCGAGCGCTATCCACACGTCGGTATTGAATTTCATGGGCATAACGATACCGGATGTGCCATTGCCAATACGGTGGCAGCGCTGGAGGCTGGGGCCGATTGCTCGGACGTGACCGTGCTGGGCATTGGTGAACGCAACGGTATTGCATCGCTCAGCGGGGTGATCTCACAACTCTACGTTCATCATCCCGAACAGATCGCAACCTATGACCTTACGCAACTTGCACCGCTCGATCAGTTTGTGGCAGAATGTCTACATACTGCCATCCCTTTTAATATGCCAATTACTGCACCAGTTGCTTTTACGCACCGCTGCGGTGTTCACACTAAAGGGGTGCTGGGCAATCCACGAGCCTACGAGGTGCTCGACCCTGCCGACTTCGGCCTCACACGCCATATTGATATTGGTTCACGCTTCACCGGACGCCATGCCGTAGGGCACCGTGCTGCACAATTGGGCCTACAACTCGATAGCGATGCAATACGTCGACTCACGCATGCGCTGAAAGAGCAGGCCGAACGCGGCTCCTTGGGGCAAGAAGAAGTTGACGAATTTATTCTCGCATGGCATCAACAACAGGAAGGATCATTACTATGGGTACGCTAACCGAAGAAATTTTTAGTCACAAACTAGGTCGTGCTGTCGAGCAGGGTGAGACGGTGGTAGTGGAGGTTGATCGCGTGATGAGCCACGACACTACCTCTCCGCTGGCTATTCAAGCATTTCGCAAACTGGCACAGCAGAGCGGGGGACGTGTCTTCAATCCGCGCCGCTCGCACATCGTATTCGACCATATTATCCCAGCCGCGACCATTGCAGCCGCAACGTTGCAGCGCGATATTCGCACCTTTGCCCAGGAGCAGGACATCACTATCCTACAGGAAGGCATTTGTCACCAAGTCATGCCGGAGCGTGGTTATGTTACCCCTGGCGATATCATCGTCGGCGCTGATAGCCACACCTGCACCTATGGTGCGCTCGGTGCCTTCGCTACTGGCATGGGTTCTACAGATATCGGCGTGGCCTACGCTACTGGTCGAAGCTGGTTCCGCGTACCCACAACGATCAACATTCGCGTCACGGGTGATCTTCCCTTCGGCGTCTACGCCAAAGACGTGACCTTTGAGATGGTGCGCCTGGTAGGTGTTGACGGTGCCAACTATCGCGCCATTGAGTACAGTGGGGACTTGACCGAACGTATGTCAGTCAGTGAGCGCTTCACTTTCTGCAACATGGCTATCGAAATGGGCGGTAAAGCGGGCCTCATCACACCCGATGCTACCACGCAAGAATGGTTGCGCGGGCGCACCGACCGTGACTACCCCATGCTCGCACCGCGCAATCCGCGCTACGAGCGTATTGTCGAAATCGATGCCTCACAGCTCCAGCCGATGATTGCCTGTCATCCCGATGTCAACAACGTCGTCCCCGTTGAACAAGTCGAGCACGTGCAGATTGACCAGGTATTCTTAGGCACCTGCACCAATGGTCGCCTTGACGACCTAGCCATCGCGGCGAACATCCTACGCGGCAAGACCATTCATCCACGTACACGTATGGTAGTTGTGCCAGCATCGCGTGAGGTCTATCTCGAAGCCATGCGCCTGGGCTATCTAGAAATCTTCGTCCAAGCAGGTGCCTCAGTAGGTACTCCTGGCTGTGGGCCATGCATCGGACGCCACCAGGGTGTACTCGCCCCCGGCGAACGTGCGCTCACCACCATGAACCGTAACTTCACCGGGCGCATGGGCGACCCCACCGCCGAAATTTACCTCGGCAGCCCGGCCACCGTCGCCGCTACCGCCCTAACAGGCCATATTACCGACCCAAGAACTGTTCTGTAACAGGAAAGGAAGAATTGCTATGAGCCGCATATGGATGCTTGGCGATAACATAAATACCGACGTAATCATCCCTGGTCGCTATAACGTCACGACCGACCGCTCACAACTTGCACGCTATTGTCTGTGCGAGATTCTGCCAGAGTTTTCGCAGCAGGTAGAGCCAGGAGATGTCATCATGGCTGGCCACAACTTTGGCTGTGGCTCCTCGCGTGAGCACGCCCCCGCTTCCATACTTGCCAACGGCGTACGTGTTGTCATCGCCCGTAGCTTTGCCCGTATCTTCTATCGCAACTCCGTCAACATCGGCCTGCCCGTGCTCGTCTGCGAAGACGCCGTACTGAACAGCGCCGATGGGCAGCGCATCAAAGTCGACCTGGACACGGGCACCATCTACAACCTAACAACTGAACGCACATTTCGAGCCGAACCACTAGACCCGTTTGTGGCGCGCATCGCTGCTGCAGGGGGTATTATTGAGTATATTCGGCAGGAGGGGACGCTGCGGTAATAGTCTGTCTGTTCGTAACTGAGGTTAAGGAGGATGCAGGCACAAGCTGCATCCTCCTACTACCTAGAAAGATGACGCTTTCCTCAATAAACATGAAGATAGCACTATTTGGTATCTGTTTACAAAATTTATTGTGTTCTATGTGTACTTGATCTATCGGATGTTGCCGTTTGGCTCAGCACTCAATAACGAAGGAGATTTTATGAGAACGGCCCCAGGCACGAGCATTGATTTCAAGAGACTTCAAGCCAGGGGCAGGAGCAAACTGTGCAGGTATCTACGAGCTTTGGGTTCAGAAAGGATCAGAGATGAGATCATATGATATCGTTTTTCCTTCAACGCAAGGATTGAATCCAAGCGAAGAATACTTCTTTTTCACTCTTGATGGCGAACAGATGAAGATACACCTTCATGATTATCCAACCATCTATCAATACCCCTGGCTCTATGAAGCCGTTTTGTATGAACGACTGGGATGCGACTCACCTAGAGGCATTTGCCAGATACTGCAAAAACTTTTTGCAGAGCAGAACGTCGATACCTCGTCCCTCCAGATGCTTGAGATTGGAGCGGGATCAGGAATCTTTGCGGAGCATCTGAAAATGACCTTACACATCGGGAAAATTTATGGGCTAGATATTCATCAGGAAGCAAAGATAGCAGCCTATAGAGAAAGGAGTGGTTTATATTCAGGATATTATGTCGCGGATTTAACCAACTTATCGACGGAAGCTTTCGCAGAGTTATCACAGCAGCAATTTACTTTTGTAGGATTCGCCTCCGCAGCAGGTCGGAAAAATCACATCCTGGTTGAAGGAATTGAACAAGCATGGCGCTTCCTTGAGCCAAACGGCTGGTTTCTCTGTCATGTCGGGCACGCAAGACCAAATGACCCTGAGCAGGAATATACTCATCTCAATGACTGGATCAACCGAAAAATTGAGCACCAACAGCTTACCCTCATGCTCAAGGAGTCCTGTTTCCATCGCTACTCAACCAATGGTGAAAGAATCTTCCATGATGTTATCGTCGGGGTAAAAACGTCGAGTGGGGAAGCACGAGAAAAGCTGAACTATGAGTAAGGCTTGCCTCACTCGGTTCGTCTCAGACTACCTCTAGCGGTCGGTACGGCGCTGGCGACAGCTCGACGCGGATTGGCTCGCCAGGTCATACCTTGCCGCTAGCTAGCACGATACCCATAACACCGGATTTACGAATAAGTTTGCCATGCTCATCGTATCCGAGCACTGCTGCCATCAGGCCCGACTGAAAATGGTCTAGTTGAACGCAAGGGTTACGCAGACCCATCACCTCGACTACCGCCTTGTCGCCCAAGTGCAGTCGTGTGCCAGTTGGCAGCGCAAGCAAATTGATGCCATGTGTGGTGATATTCTCGCCCATCTGCCCTGGCGACACGGTGAAGCCAGCGGCTCGCAATTCGTCATGCAGTTCTACGTGGATCAGATGTACTTGACGTAGGTTAGGCTGGGTTGGGTCGATCTTCACTCGTGAGCGATGCTTGACCGTCTTGCCCAGATGGGCGTCTCCCTCAACTCCTAGCTCTGCCAGAAGTTGTATGCTCTCCTGATTCTGCTTGCTAAAGGTATGGGTTGCGCTGCGGCTCATCGCTAACACTACTCCGATGTTGCATTTCACTTCCTCTTACTCTGCTTGCTGGATAACTTCTGATGAATCTTATATGAACAATTGCTCGACGTGTCCTGACAAATCCGGCACCACTTGTGATTGCAAAGTCATCTTTCCCTGAAAGATACCAACGGCATGGTACATCCCACCCTCCCATATCCACACCTCGACTGTGTGCGCCACCGGATCAACTATCCAATATTCCGGTACAGCAGCACGAGCGTAAGCAAGTTGCTTGTTATGCCGATCATACGTACTTGTGCTAGGTGAAGCGACCTCAACAACAAGATCAGGAGCACCAATAATGTGCTTCTCTTTGAGCTTTGCAAGACTTGCATTCAACAGAACGATAACATCGGGCTGAACGACCGTATTGGGAGCCAATTCAACATCAAGAGGTGCCATAAACACCTGTCCCAGACCAGCCAGTTTGACGTGAGTTCGCAGGTAAGCAAAGATTTCCCCAACAACTCCTTGATGAGACCAACTGGGAGAAGGTGCCATATAGAGGACTCCATTCACAATTTCATAGCGAGGCCCATCATCTGGAAGGGCCATATATTCATCATAGGTCCACCGCCCTTGCCTCGGGCCAGCAACCCAATCGGCAGGTATAACCAAGGGTAACTTCTCGATTGTTGTCATAGTAACCCTGCCTTTCGATAGGGAAGATAGTAATGTCTAGTATCTTTGGTCGATTCATGCATACAGTTGGAGTATGAATATATCACAAAGGTATCATACTTTTTGCTATATGCCAATCCCCATCCAAAAAGGCCAGCAACTCCTTTTCAGTGCTCGTTTTGTCTCAGACTACCTCTAGTGCTCGATATGGCTCTGTCGGCAACTCAATATGGATTGGGTCGCTAGGCCGTACCTTGCCGCTAACTAGCACGATGCCCATCACGCCGGATTTACGAATAAGGTTGCCCTGCTCATCGTGTCCGAGCACCGCTGCCATCAGGCCCGACTGAAAATGGTCTAGTTGGACGCAAGGATTACGCAGGCCCGTTACCTCGATTACTGCCTTTTATTCCAGTTCCAGCTCGTACTCTTTGGCCACCTCTTGTAAGGTCTCATTGAGGGCTGAGAGGGCTGTATGAGGATCAATTGGCTCTTGCATCGCTTCGGCCTCTGGATCAAGACGATTCTTCGCTGAGGGCAGATCCCGACGCAACTCTTCAAGCAGTTCAATCACCTTGCTCACCTTGCGCTCCGTAAGTAAGGCGATTTGTAAATCTAAGTGACGCCGTTGCTCGGCGAGTTTGCCCTGCCGTTGTTGTGTCGTAAGCACAATAACAGTCATCAGTAAGGCACTCAGGCCAACGATCCCCTGAAGCCAGGGAAAGGGGGGAGCATCCAAGACAGCAAGTCCCAAGGAACTAGAGAACCCATTGATCAGACTCCAAAGCGCGATGAAGAGCAAGATCAGGTAGACCGAGAGCGGGCGTCCCAGAATGGCGGTGATCTTTTCGATGAGCCGCTGATGATGGCTGATCTTGCGCTCGGCATGTAGACGCATCGCGACAATCGTCTCAATATCCTGGTCGAGGATATCTGTCAATTCGGTAATACTCTTTTGCTCATTTACCACTGGTGCGCTTCTCCTTCTCAGTTCCTGCATTGCGCCCTCTCAAGTGGGAACACGGCCATTTCGCCTGTGGTCCTTGGTGAATTTGTGCGGAAATTCGCATAGTGCCTCCTTATGAGATAAGCCACTGCGGAGGATGAAAAGGCGTTGGATGTTTCCCTGTGTGTCTGCTCTCATCTGGCAATTCTGCTGTTGGCAGCGCAGGCACAGGTAAGATGATTGAAAACGTACATCCTGTCTGCATGTCCCGTTGCGCCTGAATGCGCCCACCGTGTTGTTCAACTAGCTTCTGGGCTAGATACAGCCCAAGCCCTGCCTGAGCAGACACATCTGTGTAAGCTACCGCCTCTCCACGGGAATACACGTGTGTAAATTCCTCCGGTATCGTCTCCTCTGGGCCGCTCTCTGATCTCTCAGTCACGGTAATGATGGCCTCATCTCCTACGTGTTGGAGCATGATGGTAATCGGAGACCCTCTGGGCGAACACTTGCGTGCAGTGAACAGGAGATTGATCAGCACTTGGCTGAGACGGTCACGATCCACTTCAACTTCAAGCGACAGCTCGGTAGAGGTGAAGGAGAGTGCAAGCCCTGCTCCGACAGTATAGGCATGCAGGACGTGCTGACACAGTTCGATCAGGTCACAGCGTCTGGGATGGAGGAACAGCCTATCAGACTCGATGCGTGAGATATCGAGCAGATCACGCACGAGCAGTTCCATCGCTTCGCTGGCCGCCAGCAATTCACGTGTACGCTTTTCTATCAGGTGCTCCAAGGAATGCGCATGTTGTTCTAAAGCTCGCTGTTGCTCGTGGACCCGACGCCGTAGCTCCCGTGTTTGAATAGCTCGATGTAACGAAGCCACGAATGCCACCCGGTCAATTGGCTTGTGAATGAAATCATAGGCTCCTCCACGTAGCGCTTGGGTAATCAGCGTTTGGTCGGCATGGCCGGTAATAAGCAAGGTGGGAACCTCTGGTTGCAACTCTTGTATCTTTGTCAGCAGTTCCAATCCATCCATTCCTGGCATTTTGATGTCACTGACGATGGCATCGTAATCATGCTCCTGGATCTGCTCAAGCGCTCCCAGGGCTGTAACAGATGTATCTACCACGACGCCATGAACCTGTAATGCGATCATATGAGGCAGCGCCTCTAGAAGTGCAAGATCATCATCTACCAGAAGGATGCGCGGTGTATGCAAGTAAGTTCTCCTTATGATGGGATATGTGTAGGCAATCTCTTCCTTCTGATGAGTATAGCTGGAAGACGCGTATACGCACAAGTCTTTCCACCCAAAAAAGCTAGTGTATATATTACAGAACTGCTGTGTAAAGATACTACATCTTCACCGGTCGTTTGTCTCAGACTACCTCTAGCGGTCGATACGGCGCTGACGGCAACTCGACGCGGATTGGCTCGCCAGGTCGTACTGTGCCGCTAGCTAGCACGATACCCATCACGCCGGATTTACGGATAAGTTTGCCATGCTCGTCGTGTCCGAGCACTGCTGCCATCAGGCCCGACTGAAAATGGTCTAGTTGGACGCAAGGATTGCGTAGGCCCGTTACCTCGATTACCGCCTTGTCGCCCAGGTGCAGTCGTGTGCCCGTTGGCAGCGCAAGCAAATTGATGCCCTGCGTCGTGATATTCTCGCCCATTTGCCCGGGCGACACAGTGAAACCAGCAGCTCGCAATTCGTCATGCAGCTCTGCGTGGATCAGATGTACTTGACGCAGGTTAGGCTGGGTTGGGTCAACCTTCACTCGTGAGCGATGCTTGACCGTTTTGCCCAGATGGGCGTCTCCCTCAACCCCTAGCTCTGTCAGAAGCTGGATGCTCTCCTGATTCTGCTTACTAAAGGTGTGGGTTGCGCTGCGGCTCACCGCTAACACTACTCCGATAGCACATTCATCTTTAATGACCATGTTGTACTTTCCTTGTAAAGATAGTATATCTTGCGAGAACCATGCACATCCTTAAAAAAATGACAAGGATATGATAAAGTAGACCCCATAAACTATAGACAACTGTGACTATCTGTCACGGTTTGCCAAAAGGATACTGCCGCAATGGAATATGCCTACCGAGCCGAGGCATGGCAAGCCATGTATACAACTGTTGCGAGTGCAACCGCAACCTTAACAGGGCTACTCTTTATTGCCCTCTCGCTCGACCTGAGCACTATCATCAAGATGCCCACATACAGAGCACGCGCCAGAGAAACACTTGGTGGTCTGCTCTGCCTACTAGTGCTCTCTATCTTCCTGCTCATTCCAGGTCAAGATCGTCGCGTTCTTGGCGGTGAACTGATCGCAGGGAGCCTTATCATGGCAGTAGTGGGTATAAGGTTCCAACTGCAGACACTCAAAAAGATGGATGCCGGAAGGCGCATGCGCTGGGCCATGCGTCTCTTGGTGTTGAATCTTGGCACGCTAACCATCCTGATTGCCGGGATCAGCCTCACCATCGGGCAGTTTGGAGGACTCCTCTGGTTGGTGCCGACGATCCTGATCGATCTACTATGGTCCCTCAACAATGTGTGGCTGTTAGTGGTGCGAGTTGCTTAAGAGCAGTCATGAGCCTTGAGATACTCTTGCTTAAATTATAGTGCATTACTCCCCACGTCGCCAGCACTTAGCAAAAACTTGGGACGCAACCTTGACAAGAAATAGAGTTATTGGGTAAAATTGTCTACAAGTCTACTTTGTGTCTAAGAGATTCTCTGAAAACTCATCTCAAATAGCTCCGGTAGGGGCATGAGCGACGACAGGTAAGAAGGAGAGCAACAT
>JAFATZ010000452.1 GCA_019243675.1 Ktedonobacteraceae bacterium
GCTGCTGGCCTGGGCCAGTTAGTCAAAGGAGTCGAAAGCTTTGTCCAGGCAGTCCCAGAGAGAGGTTGGTATCGACGCGCTCATGGGCAACTGTGCATGGTTTACCAGTTGCGAGGGGCCATTGAAAGCGAGTTGCTGCACTGCCAACAGTCGCTTGGCTGGTATCAAAAAGCATACGCTGTTGCGTCAGAATTGAATGATGCTGAGTTGCTGGGGGCAGTACGGCTGCGCCAAGGCATTACTTTTCTGTGGAAGCAGCAGCCACAAGAGGCTATCGACTATTTAGAGCATGCCCGTGATCTGATCCAAGGCAAAGGTTTGCCTCTGTTACGTGGGGATACGTTGTGTATTCTCTCGCAGGCTTATGCCACAGCAGGGCAAGCACAACAGTGCTGGCGCAGCCTGGGGCTAGCTGAGAATATCCTTGAACAGACGACAAAAACTCAAGAGCGAAGCTATAGAGCATTTCATGCTGAAGGCCTACATGGATACAAGGGCGTCTCCGCAGTGATCTTGCAAGACTATGATCGAGCACTCAGACTGTTCGACAAGAGCTTGAAGACCTATGACCCGACGCGTGTTTCCGAGCGGGCACGCCTCATTGTCAGTCAAGCCAAGGCTTACTATGGGCAAGGCAATATTGATTACTGTACTGATTCGGCCAAAGAAGCCTTTACGCTGCTAAGTGCTGTAGGGGCAAGAAATCACCTTACGCAGGTGAAGCAGTTGTATGCAAGGTTGCTGCGTGGTGGCTGGGCACGCGAGCGCGGCACAGTTGAGTTAGGGATGATGATTGCAGCCTATGAGCGAACGAATCGACCGCTCACCCCAAACGACAGCCCTACCGCTCCCCAATAGTCATGTACACTTCCCAGCGTTGGCTGCAGATATGCTCAAAATGAGGTTGCAGCCCGTGTTGCCTCAAGGGGATGAAGCTGCGTGGCACTTCCTGGGTAGCAGTGCGCTGTGTGCCTGTGCCAAAGACTGCCGAGGGACCATAGACGAGCATGTGCGCCAGTAGAAGGAAAGGCTGTAGTAGCCCTAGTGATAACAGCTTTGCACCCTCTATAACGATCAAGCGACCACCAGGACGTAGCACACGCGCCACTTCTGCAATAGTGCTGGAGTCGTAGATATAGTTAGAGGGAAAGGTACTCACTACTGTATCGAATGATGCGTCACTAAAAGGGAACTGCTGAGCACAGCCTTGAATGATCCATTCAGCCTGGCCTACTTTGCGCCGCCGCAGAGTATCGCGTGCTGCTGCTACCATTTGTGGCGAGCGTTCGATGGCGCGGCAGCAATAGCCTGCTTTAAGCATGTCAGCGAGCAGGTCACCAAGTCCGCAGCCCAGTTCCAACACATCATGGCCTGCAATATACGGAAGTACTTGGCGTTGCCAGACTCGCCATTGACCTGCAAAGGGTACTGTACTGGCGAAACGGTAGAGGTAGCGGTTTTTATACAATGTTTCAAACAGCCACTTACGCAATGCAGGAGTCATTGCACGCCTAGCTCTGCAAAGATATCTAACAGTTCGTGTAAGTGTGCAATCACTAGATGGGGCTGCATATCGTCCTTGCTCGCTCCATACTTTATCGTCGCGCTCTGTTGTGCGTACGCGAGAAGACGCTCCTCCTCTGTAAGGTCGGTCTGCAGTGCATCATCTAATGGTTCCGCCGCCAATGCTGCTTGCAGGCGTCGTGAGGGTTTCCAGACAGTAAACATCTCTAGCTTTTTAGCTCCCGCCACATCAGCGCGCACAGAATCGCCAACCATAACAGCCTCATGTGCTGCAACATCAAGTGCATTCAGTGCATGTAGGAAGATATCGGGATTGGGCTTGCGTATGCCCAAGTCAGCGGAGATTGCGATACAGCGCGGATCAAAGTACTCGAAGAAGCCCAGTGTTTGTAGGTCTTGTTGGAAGAGTTCGCCTCCCCAGTTACGGTTAGACACAATACCCAACAGAAAGCCACGCGCACGTAACGTTTCAAGTGTAGAGAAGGTATCAGGGAAGGGAACACGCGATTCAGAAGAAGACACACGCAACGCCTCGAAGACAGCAGCACTCAGCTCAGCAGTCACATGTGACAGACCCACTTGATGCAATGCTTCGCTGGTGGCAAGCGTAAAATCGGGTTCATCATAAGCTCTCTGGCGTCTGGCATTGCGGATATACCCCGCAAGCGCCTCCTCTATTTGGCGACATAGTGCAAGAGTAGGCGTAGGAGAGAGCGAGGGAGTATGGCTATGAAGGGCAGCGAGCACGCGCTCATAGGCAGCAGTATCAAGGCGTTGTAGGGTGGCCTCGTCCCTGAGTGTCCACAGCGTCTCGCCCAAGTCAAAGAGGATGCAGCGCACCGTTCGTCCAGTAAGAGCAGGTACAATCTTCTTGGGCAAACGTCTTCTCCTAATGGAGAACCAAGAGTTCAAAATACAGCTTCCCGCTTCGCAGGAAGCTGTATTTTGAACTCTTGGTTATTTCTCCTCGTTCGGTGCAAGCACTTCATCAACAAGGCCGTACTCCATTGCCTGCGGTGCAGACAGATAGTAGTTACGGTCGGAGTCCTGCTGGATGCGCTCGGGAGTCTGGCCCGTATGGTGCGCAACAATCTCGTACAGGTTGCGGCGCAGGCGCAGAATTTCGCGTGCGGTGATCTCGATATCAGAAGCTTGGCCCTCAGCACCACCAAGCGGCTGGTGAATCAGCATGGTAGAGTTGGGTAGGCAGTAGCGCTTACCCTTCTGGCCAGCGGCTAGCAGCACAGCCCCCATGCTCATCGCCATACCCATGCATACAGTAGACACCTCTGGCCGTAGCCATTGCATGGTATCGTAAATGGCCAGACCAGCGTAGATGCTGCCGCCGGGGGAGTTGATGTACATATTGATATCTTTGCTGGCGTCCTCGCTCTGTAGGTACAGCAGTTGCGCAACGACGGTATTGGCGACCAGATCATCAATAGGGCTACCAATGAAGATGATACGCTCCTTCAACAAACGCGAATAGAGGTCCCAGGAACGTTCGCCACGTGGTGTAGTTTCAACAACTGCAGGAATGATACCTTTTGGCTCTAAGAGTTCTCTCGACTCTTTGATCCACTTTGGATCGCGAGGATCAAAAATGGTGCCCATGTTTGCTCCTTCTAATTTAAACGGCCCCTCTCCAATTCTCATCTCATAAAAGTCAGGGTGAACCGTTGATAGACATATGTATAGAGCTATATTATCACCTGTACATTGCGAACGCAAGAAAAAAAGGAAGAAATTTGCCTGAGAATAGCACTCGTTGTCTTCGAGTGCTATTCTCAGGTACCATGCCTAGGTATAGACTACGCCAGTCGCATGACAGACGTTGCATGGCTGTGCCACGTATAGAAATCCATACTCACAGAGCGGACAGGCTATCAATTGCTCACTGTCATCTTCATCAAAAACAACTATTTCGCCCGTCCCCTTACAATTAGCACAAGGAGAAGCGATCATGACCTCACCCCTTTCGTCACACGCCTCACACTTCCCTGTGCGCAAATATTTGCTCTCTTGCATAGAAAATCACTACTACTTCCCTAATAAATCTCTTCTTGGATTTTGCCGCCGATAATCTTGCGCACCGTTCAGTACCACGGTAGTGACCAAGCTCCTATCGGATAGGCGTGAAATGATACGCTCATCAACGCTTGCTAAGCCCGACGCGTTCGCTGTGATAACCGTAGGGTAGCGCGTATTGTAGCGATAGTTGAGCAATTGAAAGAGCTTTTCATTGGCCCAGGGAGAACTCTGATGCGCTCCTAGATCATCAAGCACAAGTAACTCTGCCTCACGCATTTTTGCGAAGCGCACGTCGTATGCCTCGGTTGAGTTTGGGCTGAAGGTTGCGCGCAGGTGAGCAAGTAAGTCGGGCACGACAGTGAAAAGCACAACAGCGCCATCTTGCAAACACTGGTTAGCAATAGCAGCAGCAAGGTGAGTTTTACCACAGCCGTTATTGCCGACAAGTACAAGCCACCCATTAGGATTGCGTGCGAAATGACTTGCTTCTTGAAACGCCTCGCGTACGGAAGGATGCATGCCTGGGAAATTTACATGGAAATTCTTAAAGCTTATATGACGAAATGCAGCTAGATCGGAAAGTTCGAGCAATTGCTGGCGTCTCTTTTCCTTTTTTTCAGCTACCTTGCATTCGCACTCAATAGGTTTACCAAAGAAAGGATGGCCAACTGGAACATCATTGCGCAAATAGCCAGCGCCCCTACACAAGGGACAGACCTGCCGTGCTGGCATAGGCGGCGGTACATTTACTGCTGCATACTGCAGTACCTGCTCATGCACTGCGACTTGTGGAGGCTCGCGTGAGGCGACTTGGGTAGGACGTAGCAGCTCCGGCAGAGGTTCACCTCCTCGCCCTATATTGGCTACCACCTGCGGATCAAGGGGTCGCGTCTGGCGAGGGTAACGGGGTTGCTTGGCGGCTCTCGTGGGTGTAGGTGGCTCAGGTAATTCCTCTACGCGCTCCCAATCACCGTAACGCATGCCCGTAGTCCCGTCCTCATCTTCGTCCCACTCTTCAAGAGCATCAGCCCGTGGCGTAGAAGTGTAGTTGTCGCTACGATGGTATGGCTGAGGCGCAGAGGAGTATTGACGGCCCTCTTGCAACGGGCGTGGACGCTGTTGTGGATGTCGTTGATACGGTTGTGTTGTGCTCGGTGCCGTGTGACGAAGTTGAGAAAGAGGGGAAAGCATATCTTCCTGCTGATCCATACGCGCCGTCTGTTCTCGCAAGCGACGATGGGCGTTGAGTGGTTGTGGGCGCTGTGTAGGTGGATTTCCCTGCTGTGAGCGTTGGACTGTCAAACGCTGACGCTGTAGCCCCGTGCGACTGATAATATCATTCAAGCTTTCCATGCTTGCCTGCCTTCCGTTTCCCAGCGCCTCAATATGGCGCGAATATATTTCCAATTGCGTTTATTCTGCTGTACTGCCTCGCGGAACGCCGCCTCAATCCATTCTGCTGGATATTGATCGGCGGCATCCTTAAGCTCATCAGCGATTAATGGTGAAAGTAGACCAATATTTTGTTCATATAATACAAAAATATTAGGGCGCTCTATCTGTACTTGCACGTCGCGTAGGTTGTCGTGCTCTCTATCCAGACTTCTCGTGTGAGTTCCCTCCTGTGCAGGAACGATAGGGCTGTTCTCCTGCCCTCCCTCTGTCGTGAGAAGTCGAACGGGTATCATCTCACCTCCTTGTAGTCCTGCGACAACTTTGCGACTACGGGGCGTATTGAAGAAATACCAACCGATCACCTCGGCTTCCTCTTTGCCCTCGCTCATTAGTTTGAGATAGATGCGTAGCAACGTGCCACGCACCACAGCCTGGTCCAACCCCTGGCGCAAACGTTCCTCTGGCGGTCGCGGATCCCCTCTACGCTTGAGACTATGGAGCAGTACACGGTCCGCACGCAATTCACGGTCACTCGTACAACGTGGATTCCCTTGCTTTTGCGCCAGCAGCCAGAACAGATGCAACGTCACTTTTAGTTCGGCGCTATCCTCAATCTCCGGTAACACCTGCGTAAAGAACACCTCCGGTATTGGAACGTATGGATTTTTTCCCGATGGGAATCCCGTAAAGGCTCTCATAGCGTCCACCCCTCATTACTCGTCAGTTGGCGCTGTGACTTCCAGATCGCAGAAGCGTGTCTGGCTGGCCTGAAAATACAGGCTCACTTCGCCCACGGGTCCATTTCTATGTTTGGCGACAAGGATGTCGGCAATATTTTTGCGTTCTGAATCTGGGTTATAGACATCATCCCTGTAAATGAACATTACTATATCCGCATCCTGCTCCAGACTGCCACTTTCTCGTAAATCTGACAACTGTGGCACTTTCGATTGCCGACTCTCCACGGCACGCGACAACTGTGCCAGTGCCAGCACAGGCACATCCAACTCACGCGCCAGCCCCTTGAGATTGCGGCTGATCTCTGAGATTTCCTGTACGCGGTTCTCATTGCGTTTACCACCCACTGACGATTGCATAAGTTGTAGATAATCCACGATGATCACGTCTACGCCATGCTCGGCCTGCAGGCGTCGTGCCTTGCTACGCATTTCGGTAGTGGACAAAGCCGACGTGTCGTCGATCCAGATATTAGCCTCTGATAGTGTCCCCATAGAGTAGATGATACGCTCCCACTCGTCGTCTTCAATCCAGCCTGTACGCAAACGTTGTTGATCGATGCCAGCATCCATTGAGAGTAGGCGCTGCACTAACTGCTCTTTGCTCATCTCTAAACTGAAGATGGCGATGGATTGTTTGTGCTTGATGGCCGAATTATGGGCCATACTCAGAGCTAGGCTCGATTTTCCAATAGCTGGCCGCGCAGCTAAAATAATCAAATCCGACTTCTGCAACCCTCCTGTCAAACGATCCAGGTCGGTGAAGCCAGTGGGGACACCGACAATGGAGCCGCGCCGTTCGTGAAGCTGGTCCAGCTTCTGCATGTAGTCTGAGAGCAGTTCGCGTAGAGAGGAGAAGTCGCTGCGACTATGGCGCTGGCCGATGCTGAAGATGAGCTGCTCAGCCTTATTTAGTGCGGCATCGGCGTCACCTTCTTCATAGGCGGTAGCAGCAATCTCTCCAGCAGCGTGAATGAGGCGGCGCAGGATGGCAGTGCGTTCGACGATGCGGCCGTAGTACTCGACGTTGCCGCTGGTCGGAACCTGATTGATAAGCGAAGTAATATAGCTGGCCCCACCTACTTGCTCCAGCTTGTTAAGCCGCTCCAACTCATCACAAATAGTGATAAAGTCGGCTGGCTCATGCTGCTCATAAAGCTGCAGGATGACCTCGTAGACCGTGCGGTGAGCATCGCGATAGAAGTCCTCGGGCTGCAAAAAATCAGCTACTAGCACGACCGCTTCTGGGTCGATGATAATGCTTCCGAGTACGCCGCACTCAGCCTCTATACTTTGTGGTAGTAGTTTTTCCACGGTTCTCTTCTCGCATCACTAAACGTCGCCTCTTCCCCCTTCCAGCCACTATGACGCTCTTCTACTTTGCCGCGAAAAAGGTTTCTTTGAGGGTCAAGGAGTACTCACCTCGATGGACCCTGTTAGAAAATTGTCGGCTAATTCTTATATACTAGCACATACGTTCGTGTTCTGACACAATGGAAACCCTTGATCCTTCCTTGCTCAACAAGTGTAACGAATCTAGCGTGCTAAATCAATTGCTGAAACCCTCCGTGCCTTGTGGATATGTGGATAGATCGCTGTTATGGTGTGGGCTACAACGAGCGTAGCATATGACATAACAGTGACTTATCAGCTACTTATCCACTAAATCACCTGAGTTATCCACATACTTTTCCACGTAGTTATCCGCAAAAACTCGTTTGTAAAGAGGGAAGCATGGGCTAGGTTACTCACTTTTGAGGGCTTGACCCAACTGCGCAAGAACGCTATGATAGCATCTAGCAAAAGCAAGAAACAAGGAGTATCGGCAGCAATCCTATGCCAAAAACGAAAAAACGCGCTGCTACGCAACGTGCAGCAAAAATTGCAAGGGCGCACGCTTCTCAACTATCGAGGCTAGAGGTCAAAGAAGCTCCACCTCGTCGACGTACGCCTGGCTATAAGCCTCCTGCCCGTGGCATCGCGCGCTATCCCTGGGCGACGGCGCTCAGTGTTCTTATCGTCGCTCTGGGTATATATGCTCTTTACTACTATCACGTTGGCCCGTTTGCCCCTCCCAAAGTACTACCCATGCAACCTAAGCCAACGCCGACATTGATTACGGCCTCACCTGCTGGCACTTCGCCTTGTCTCAAGGTGGTTAAGCAGCTTACCGACACCGCAGCAGCGCCAAGCGCCTCCGAGCTAAAGAAAATCACTCATAGCTACAAGCAAGCGCCAGCTATGACTATTGATACAAAGACAATTTATTGTGCTGGCATCAACACAAACCGAGGCTTGATTGTAGTAGAGATGAAACCTGAACTGGCCCCCAAAACCGTCAATAACTTTGTGTTCCTGGCACAACATCACTTCTATGATGGTCTCACCTTCCACCGTGTCGTGCCTAAGTTCGTCATCCAAGGTGGCGACCCACAAGGCAACGGTAACGGAGGACCCGGCTATAGCTTTGCAGATGAATCGGTGAGGGGAGCATACACAGCAGGTGCGGTAGCAATGGCAAATAGTGGTCCCAATACGAACGGTAGCCAATTCTTCATCTGTACTGTAGACGACACGAAGCAGTTGCAAAAGTCGTATAATCTTTTTGGCTATGTTGTCCAGGGGATGGATGTGGTGCAAAAGATTCAGGGACCTAATCCCGATGACCCAGCTACTAAGAATAGTAAACCGGACGTGCTGGAACACGTTATTGTAGTTCCAGCACCTTAAGATTTAGGAGGTTTTTCTTGTCACAACAGTATAACAAGCCACCCGAGATGCGAATTGATGCTAGCAAAAAGTATACAGCAATTCTGCATACGGAAAAGGGCGACATCCACATCGAGTTGTTCGCGGCCAAGGCACCGATTACTGTCAATAACTTTGTGTTTCTGGCTCGCGAGGGTTTCTATAACGATACGACTTTTCACCGCGTGATTGGCGGCTTCATGGCTCAGGGTGGTGATCCCACTGGCACTGGTAGAGGTGGTCCCGGCTACAAATTCAATGATGAAGCGAGCGCTCTTACCCTCAAACATGACAAGGCTGGTATGTTGTCAATGGCAAACGCGGGCCGTAACACGAACGGCTCTCAGTTCTTCATCACCTACGGCCCCACGCAACACTTGAATGGTAAGCACGCCGTCTTTGGTCAAGTTACGTCGGGTATGGATGTGCTGACGTCTATCCGTGAGCGCGACCCACAAGTTGATAGTAAGCTAGGCGATAAGTTGCTCTCTATAGAGATTGTCGAGAGCTAGGGAAAGACGAACAAGGGAACAAGAAAAGTTCCGACCTCATGAGGTTGGAATTTTTCTTGTTCCCTTGTTCGTCTTCACGTTCACATAATAGGGATGTTTTCTGGTTGCGATCCATGCTCCCAAGCGGCCCAGCAGGCCACCAATGATAGCCCACATCAGCAAAAACACTATCGAGAGCACAATCGCACCAACAATGGCCCCACCACTGCCGCTACCACTGGGGACTGCGTTGCCAGGATAGTTGGGGATGTAGCGCACGGCGAATGCTCCCATGTAGGTAATGGCACCAGCTAGAGCGCCAGCGAGAAAGCCTAGACGGCGCTGCACAGCAATTCTGCCAACGATATAGCCTGCAGCAGCACAAATGAGCAGGCTGATGAGGAGCGTCAAGGCAGCAAGCCCCGCTAGAGCAAGGGCAGTGTTAGCGTGTTCACCGCCACTGGTGGCGATCTCCTTATTGGCTTGCTGAAAGGTTCCGCTATTTAAGAGGTTGAGCGCAATACTTTGTAGCACACTGAGTATACCAGCTAGTAGTCCTGTAATAAGGGTATACAGAAGGCCATTACGCGGCAACTGCGGGTACACGCGGCTCACGAGCTTCGCTCCTTCTAGCTATTGACCCTGATGTGCGCATAGACCGAGGGATAAGTGTTAATCACTTGCCAGTTATTGAAAGGCCAATACACCACCACGGCTTTACCGACAATAAAGTCTTTCGGCACATCACCCCAATAACGCGAATCATCACTCACATCTCGGTTATCACCCATCACAAAGTACTCGTTTTGCGGCACCTTCCATGTATTAGCACTTGGATTAGCCGGAACACTGATGTACGGTTCGTTCAGCTTCTGACCATTCACCCACACGTCGGTGCTATTCGTCCTGATGACATCTCCAGGGATGCCTATAATGCGTTTGATAAAGTCTTTGGTTGGATCACCGGGGTAGTGAAAGACGATGACATCACCACGCACTGGCACATGAAACAGATATGTCACCTTGTTCACAAGTACATATTCATTGGTGCTGAGACCTGGTTGCATGCTCGGTCCATCGACGCGGTAGCTTTGAATAACAAAGCGAATCGCGATAAAAATTAATAGGGTTAACGCTACTGTTTCAACAATCTCACGCGCTAGATGCGAACGTTTCACCTCAAAACCTCGTCTGCATATTTCACCCACTATCGCCACGGTCCATTACCTAGAAGATATTATAGCTGATGAGTGCCAATGCTTGCACCTTTTTATGACCAATGGGATGGTACTCGTGCGTGACCATCACTTTTTTTTACGTATGGTAAAGGGATGTGGTTGCAGCGCTAAACTGCAAGTTCTTCCTCGGTAATGCGCTGTGAGAATTGTTCGTTGTAGAGCCGTGCGTACAGCCCACCGCGTTCGAGCAGTTCCTCGTGTGTGCCGCGCTCGACAATCTCGCCCTTGTCGACCACCAGAATCACATCGGCAGAGAGGATAGTCGAGAGGCGGTGGGCGATAGCCAGTGTCGTGCGGCCCTTCATCAATGGCTCCAGCGCTGCTTGGATGAGGCGTTCGGAGTGTGTATCCAGAGCACTGGTGGCTTCGTCCAGAATGAGGATGCGCGGATTCTTGAGAATGACGCGCGCTATAGCGATTCGCTGCTTTTCGCCGCCAGAGAGCTTATAGCCGCGCTCGCCGACTATCGTGTCGTAGCCGTCTTCGAGTTCCATGATGCGATCATGGATGGCCGCTGCTTTGGCTGCCGCTATCATCTCTTGCTCAGTTGCATCAGAGCGTGCATACAGGAGATTCTCGCGAATTGAGGCGTGGAACAGGTAGGTTTCTTGCGTGACGACACCGATAATCGAGCTAAGCGACTCAAGGGCAATATCCTTTACATTCTTGCCATCGATCTGCACTGCACCGCTATCCACGTCGTAGAGTCGTGGCACCATGTAGGTAACAGTAGTTTTGCCTGCACCGCTGGGTCCAACGAGAGCAGCCAGTTGCCCTGGCTGGATATCGAAGGAGACATGGTTGAGCGTTGGGCGGTCGCTGGCCTCGTCAGTAGTAGGCGTTGAAGGTGAGACTACGTGTGTAGCCTTTTCCCCGTGATCGCTCTCGTTATCCACGAGTCCCTTGAGCACACTCGGTTCATCACGTTTATAGGTGAATGAAACGTCTCTGAAAGTAACTTCGCCACGCACCTGATTGGATTTAAGATGTAGCGCGCCAGCATTGTCCTGGATATCGATTGGTAAATCTAGGTACTCAAAGATTCTGTCAAAGAGAGCGAGTGCGCCCTGTATCTCGATCTGAATGTTAAGCAACTGGCCTATAGGGAAGAACAATCTGCTCTGTAACGTGGTGAAAGCCACGATGCTGCCTAACGTGAGCTGCGTGTCGACGTGATGAATAATCTGCCAACCTGCGATTAGGTAGATGATAGCGGGCATAATCGAGAAGAACGTGCCGATGAGCATGAAGAACCAGCGCCCGATCATCTGCTGGCGTATCTCCAGGTCGGTGAGCTGCTGATTCTCTTTCTCAAACTGCTGCTGTGCATGCTTCTGACGTCCGAAGGTTTTCATCAGCAGAATGCCGCTCACCGAGAGCGTCTCCTGCATGATCGCAGTCAGCGACGCTAGACTCTGCTGTGTCTCTTTGCTGGTAGTGCGACGCACCTTGCCGACTTTGTAGGTGATCCACAGGAATATAGGCAGCAAGCCGAGCGAGACGAAAGTTAAGGGCAGACTAAGAAAGGCCATGGCAATAACAGTGCTCAAGACTATTGAGACGTTGGCGACTGTACTCGTAGCAGTGTCGGTGACTACGCTCTGCACACCTCCTACGTCGTTGGAGAGGCGTGACTGAATCTCACCCGTGCGAGTAGCGGTGAAGAAGCGCAGCGACATACTCTGCAAATGCTGATAGAGCTTGTTGCGGAAGTCACGCATCACCTGCTGCCCGATGATGTTGTTAAGGTATGTCTGCCCCACGCCAATGATGCCTGTGACGATAGGAGTGATAACCATCAGCGTGACATAGAAGATCAGCAACCTCTCGTTAGGTGGTTTAGCGAAGAGGTCATCAAAGATAAACTTGATGAGAAGCGGGTTCACCAGCCCCAGAACGGTTGTGAGCAGGATAGCGATGGCTACCAGTATAACTTGTAGCAGGTATGGGCGAAAGGCGGCTACAACGCGCTTTACGGTCTGAGCGTCAGTCTTACGCCCACGTCTCTTCTGTTCTTCTGCATAAGCGGCCATACCACCGCTCATCCCATGAAATCCCATTGACACCTCCTGTTTCGTTATTAACAACGCTTTGCGTGCGCAACCTATTCCCGACAGTTACTACATAATGTTTGACTGTGTGTGGTACAGTAAGTAAAATTATGCACACAGCTTATCGTTTTCTCAACACGGGCATACAGAGCGCTACCTTGAATATGGCCATCGACGAGGCTATCCTGCTGCATCATCTTGAGGGCAAAGTGCCTCCGACTCTACGCGCCTTTCGCTGGTCTCAACCCTCGATCTCACTGGGGCGTTTTCAGAATGTCGAGCGTGAGATAGATGTAGAGAAGTGTCGGCAGCGTAGCGTAGCTCTCGTGCGCCGTCCTACTGGTGGCCGTGCTGTCTATCATCGCGACGAGTTTACGTACAGCATCGTGATAAGCAAACGCTATGACATTCCATCGGGTGTAGTTGCCTCTTATGCCTATCTTGCCCAAGGGATCATCGCAGCCTTTGCGCGATTAGGAGTGGATGCTGAGTTGAGCGATGGACGTGTGAGCAAGCGTCCATCGGCAGCCTGTTTTGCCTCCTCGACACAAGCTGATCTGAGCAGCAGTGGCTTCAAACTTATAGGTAGTGCGCAAATGTGGAAGGATGATGCACTCCTGCAGCAGGGTTCGTTGCCACTTGATGACCGTGCAGCGGAATTTTTCTCCCTGCTGCGCTATCCATCGGAAGAGGCTCGTCGAAACGCACTGCTGCTCTATCGAGAAAAAACAACGCCTCTCCATACCTTCGTACCTGCAGTATCCTGGGAAGACGTAGCCGTAGCATTTCGTGATGGCTTCGGGCAGGCGCTCAAGACTATCTTTGTTCCAGATGAGTTGAGCCAGTCAGAGTTGGACATGGCCCACCACCTAGTAAAGGAAAAATATAGTCGGGTGACGATGTAGGGACGACCCTCGCGGTCGCCCACACATTGCACATATATGATTAGGTACGGTACAATGGAAGTACACAGCAGTCCAATAAAGATCGATCAGGGGGTCAGTCATGAGTCGAGAATATACTGGCACTAGCAAGAAAAGGCGAGCACGCATGCAGCGCAATAAGCCTAGTCTGGTGACCTCTACAGATGATACACAGAACGAACAAGCAACACAAGATACAGCCGTCTCTGTAGAGGAAGCAACGTCGCCAG
>JAFATZ010000046.1 GCA_019243675.1 Ktedonobacteraceae bacterium
TGTTCCCATTGTGCTGTATGGCATGTTCCGCTATCTCTATCTCGTTTATATGAAAATGGAGGGGGGAAGCCCAGAAGAAGTCTTACTACGTGACCGTTTCATGCTGGGAACCGTTACACTGTATATACTTATGATTGTCATTGCACTTTATATATTGCCTCGTGTCTTATTACATGTATGATACGTGATACATCTATGCATACTCGCTACTACCTTAATTGAAAGCTGTTACTATCTCCGCTCGTTATCAGTTCTATAAATATTATCACTGTTTTTATTACTCTCGCAGGTATGCCAATACTCAGAAGAGCAGATCATAGAAATGCTGTCGAGGGACTACTGTCTCTTATGAGGACTTTTAACGATATGAATCCGTCAGAATTGGAGAGGAAGTTGTATGAAAACAGTTATTATTATTCCAACGTATAATGAGGTCGAGAATCTGCGACCTCTCTTGGAGACGACGTTGTCACATGTACCAGAAACCGATATTTTGATTGTTGATGACAATTCACCGGATGGTACAGGGCAACTTGCCGACCAGATTCACGAAGAGGATGCACGTGTACATGTGTTGCATCGAGCGGGAAAGCTTGGTCTGGGTACGGCTTATATTGCTGGTTTTAAATATGCGATTGCGCATGGCTACGATGCCGCCTTTGAGATGGATGCTGACTTCTCACACGATCCACGCTATCTGCCCGATTTTCTAAAAGCTATTGAGAAGGCCGACCTGGTGATTGGTTCGCGCTATATACGCGGCGGCGACACACCCAATTGGTCACCGATGCGTCGTCTGATCAGTGGCGCAGGAAATATTTTTGCACGCTTCATGCTAGGTATTCCCGTTCATGACTGCACTGCTGGCTTCCGTTGCTATCGTCGCGAGGTGCTAGAGGGTATCGACCTAGATACTGTTCAATCGCAGGGGTATGCATTCCAGGTAGAGCTTGCCTATCGCGTTATGCAGCAAGGCTTCAAAATTGTGGAAATCCCCATTATCTTCTTGGACCGACGCGTAGGGAAATCGAAAATGTCGCGTAAAATTATCATGGAAGCATTTGCCTATGTGCTGAGAACGCGCTTCGGCAAACGGGCCGCCGCTACTACAGCGAAGCAGCAACCTAGCACAAGCAGCACTGCTAAGGAAATGCCTACTGTTACTCGAAAGTAGGAAGAAGCAGAACAAAACTCAAAATTGGGCTTGACACAGGCGTTCAACTCTGATATTATCCTAACTGTCGTAAGGGGTGTTAGCAAACGAGCAGTCCGAACGAAATCAGGAGCCGTGGTGTAGTGGTCAAACATGTCTGCCTGTCACGCAGAAGATCGCGGGTTCGAATCCCGTCGGTTCCGGTCGCACCAGTGTTCTGTCACAAGCAAACCCCTAGTTTCGTCAACCTCCATAACCCCGTTCAGCATCCGTAAAACAGGAAGGAATGCTGAACGGGGTTTTATGGCAGCGATAATCTTGTTTTCCAGATCATAATATAATCCACCTGGCTCTAGGACAATTGTCACCATCTCGTAGCGTTCTTCGACGGTTGCCACGTCCCATAGGACTGCCATACCCGGGAGATGCTCCCCTGCCTCAATCACCTCATCATAGGTCACTCCGTCTACTTCAGGCGCGCCCAACTGCTTGAGCGTCAGATCTAACGCTGCCATCTCTCCTTGAAATTCTTCTTCTTCAATGTATCCGTCCTTGTAGAGCTTGACTGTACGAGATTTTTTCAGCTTGAGGCGCTCTTTCTCCCGTTCCACGTTTTCAGGGGTGACCCCTGCGTCGACGCCCTGTGCCATCATATCGCGGCGGATGACCTCACGCCAATTCTCAGGCAACTTCAAGCTCTTAAGCAGCTCGCCAAACTGCTCGTCTACCACGTCGATAGACACCATTAAGTTGCCGCCAGCAGGACAGGGAAGACGACGTGCCTTTGCGGCATCTCGGTAGTATTGCCGCCGATTGTCGGGGGTATTGCCCGTATCACAGCGCAGCTTTAAGCCACAGTGGATACAGGAAATGTAGCCCGCGAATTGGTACACGTGCTTGACCTGCTCTGTACGTGTGCTCACGTGGTGCATGGACTGGGTCACCCGACGGATATTTTGCCACTCGTCATATGTGAATGCCGCCGGGTGTAGCCCTCTGAATCGTAGCTCTTTGTACTTGACGGTTCCCCGATCGTCACCTGGGGCATATGCAGCATAAAACTCATTGCGCAGCATAGCGGTCACAGTGTCTTTGTTGAAGAGTCGGGCACCAAACCGCTTACTGCCAGTACGATAGCCTGCCTCATTGAGCTTATCAGCGATTTTATCCGCCTCCATTCCTTTCATACGAAGCTCGCCTAACATGCGCAAGCCTGGAGACTCGTCGGGGTCAAACTCTGGCGGCGATTTGGAACCAGTCGAGCGATACCCAAAGGGGATATCCCCGTTGTAGAGTCCCTGGGCTGCTCGTTCCCCCTTGCCCTTACTAGTGTGCTTTGCCAGCATATCCGAGAAGTACGCCGCGAACGCGGCCAGAATAGTTAACTGTAACCGTCCTTCGGGCGTCGAGTAGTCAATGTGTTCAGATAAGGAAATGAAGGCGGCCTGACACTGTGAGAGGATACGGAAACTTTGTAGCGTGACCATTACATTACGCGACCAACGATCAAAGGAGTGAACCATCACCATGTGGACGTGACCAACTTGTACGTCATCTAGTAGTTTCTTAAAGGCGGGGCGGCTGGAGATCTGCTCTCCCCTAGCGCTGCGCTCGTCATCCTCATAAAAGATTGGCTCTGGCAAGCCACGCAATCTAGCGGCATCTCTGATGGCCCGCTTTTGCGCATCTATGCTATAGTTATCTTTTTGCATTTCACTGGAACGGCGCACGTAGCCAACAACAATGATGCTAGAAGCTTCTGAATGATTAGGCTGTATCATGTGTTCCTCCTATTTCTACATCCTCTGATTCTTGCACTCCCTCTCTTGGCGCTCTGCTAGCGTCCGTGAGAAAAGTTGTCCTAAGATGCTGTCTTTGTGCTCAATATATCTTTGTGTGTGCTAGCAAACATTAAATAGCTCTTCAATATCTCATATAGGTATTATAAGGGATAATATATCCTAAAATCAACCTTTTAATACGTTGATTGACCAAAGACGACAAAGGTGCTAGAATATAACCTGTGGTAGGCTGATAATAGAGAGGTAAACCATGCAAGAAGAAAGCGGCGATACGGTATACACAACGGAAGAAGTAGCCGAACGTTTGAAGGTTGCGCCTAAGACTGTGAGAGAGTGGATAGGCAAAGGCGAGTTAGAAGCCTGGAATGCTGGTCAAGGGTATCGTATTCTCAAACGAGACATAGATACCTTCATTCAGTATAGAAAACAGCAGAGGAAAAAGCGGCGTCGTACTTCTGTATCTGAACTAAATAATTGATGCTATATTAATAGTCGTTTATTCCTGTAACTCAGAGCTATAATGCACATACCCAGCAACAATACTTCCAAGACCAGGTTCACCCACAAACTGATACACACGATCACGATGCAGTTTTTGACGAGGCATTAGACCACCTCCTTTAATACACCTATCCTTATCTGCTTGTCAATGCAGAGCTTAGGCGAGACCAGGGCGATGTAAGCGCCCTGAGTAATTTGACTGGTATCCTTGTAACCCTTTGCCCTTGTGAATCGTGCCCTAAAGGAAGGGGAAATACCACTCAGCAGTCTACGAGGTTTGAAACGGTATGATAATTCAAGAGAAACGAGTACGCAGGAAAATCATCTTGATTGTCGAAAGCAATCAAGTACGTGCATTCCTGTTGACATCCCTGCTCGCTCAAGAAACCACTCATCATGCCGTCGTGGTTTCCACAGGACAACAGGCGCTCAAGGTACTGACTACAATCATACCAGACCTGCTCATTTTCTCTCAGCACTTAGCAGATATGAGGGGAATGGCGCTCTACGAACAGATCCAGACTGTTGAGAAGCTCAAACCCCTTCCCCTCATGATGCTAGGAGCGCATACAACGATGCACGGGTCCAGATTTATCCGTCTTGGCACGCCATTTGACCGCGATGCGTTCCTGCATGCCGTTGAAGCATTGCTTTCTTACACCACGCTCTGAACTAGGGCATTCTTAGCTTGCCAACACAAGAATGTTCCCTGGCAAAGTATACTGTCCGACTTGCTGCTTTCTCTTCACCAGTACGCTGGATTTTTTCTGTTTCCGTTTCTGGAAATCTGGAGGGAAAGTGTGCTATACTGGATGGACTTCTCCCGAGTTTTTGAGAGGGGAAGAATCGTAATGTCCTAGAGAAAGTGTGTCAGCTATGCCCTCGCGCATCCTGGTCATCAATGACGACGAGACTATTCTTGAATTGTTTCGTCTCGTCCTCCATGAAGAAGCAGGATATGACGTGCATCTCTCCTCGTTTCCGTTTGAAGAAGTCAGTGAGGTGGAACAACTCAGACCTGACCTCATCATTCTCGATTTTAAGATGGGCCAGTACAATGCAGGATGGGGCTTATTGCAAAAACTGAAGATGTACCCTCCCACCACGGATATCCCTCTCATCCTCTGCACGGCTGCACTCTTGGAGGTGCGTGAACAGGAAGAAACACTGCGCGAGAAAGGTATTCCAGTCATTTACAAACCCTTCGGTATCGACGACCTACTTCAAGTGGTACATCGCCTCTTGCCCCCGAGTAAAGAAACTCCTTCGTAAATGACCTCCCAGGAGGGAACGTGAATAGATATGTTGAAGAAGAAGCTGGAACAACGCGAGAAACCCGAACTTATCGCCATTATTCAACACATGCTGCACCAGGAGCCAGAATTGCAATGGCTTCTCATGACAGCACTACCAACCGCCTCATCTCGGAAGTCCTCTCTTGATCCTGAAGTGTATCGGCAACAGGTCTTGGCCGCCATGGCCGCTGGAGAGAACCAGCGTAAGCGCAAACGCGGCGAGAGCGAGAGAAGACTTAGCGCGATTAAGTCCATTGCCGACGAGTTTGCCACACAGGAAAATTATGCTGCGGCTCTCACCATTTACGAAGTGCTGATCACCGCGGTGATTGAGCACTTCAATGACTATCAGGATGAGTATGTCGCGTTTTGCGTCATCCTTACTGGCTGTATTGATGGGCTGGATAGCTGCTTTGCTGGCGAAGCAGCCGACCAGGAGATACACCTGCGCGTCTTAAGGACGCTCTTCGCCATCTACCGCTTCTATACGGATAGCGGTATGGACTTGGATGAGGATATCCCTGGTTTGCTGGTGGGCAAAACCACATCAACAGAACGACGAGTTATTGCGAGTTGGGCACGAGATGCCCTCACTCACAAAGGCAGCGAACGATACAAGGCATTGCTGGCAGTTTTAGAACGGACCAATTAGCTATGAGTACCATGCCAACGTTAACCGAGCAAATTATTCGCACCTTCGTTGGCGAGCAGAATTTCCAGCAGGGCCAGCACCATGTTCGTGATGGAGCTATTGTCAATCCAGAACGGCAGGTAATGGCGTTGAAAGCCTATTGTTACTTCATATGAGACACTAACTCATATGCGACTCACGAAAAAGATAGTAACCTACATGACCAAACACAAAAATTGACCAACACCTATAAACAAAACGAAGTGGTTTTGAGCGTGAAAAGGAACAAGCTCTTTCGTATCCATCCTTTGCAGGATATCCTCTTCTCCATCGTCGAGGATAGATAGGAGAGAAATATAATATGTGTTCACAACCTATAGCAAAGAAGATTATATGCAAAGATATAAAAACAGAGAAGCACGCGTCATTCCTATTATCCTTCGCCCAACCGATTGGAAGTCTTTGCCATTTAACGAACTTCAGGTGTTGCCTACACATGGCGAAGCTGTGACTAGTCCAAAAGAAAAAGAAGATGAAGCGTTTCTCAATATTGCCAGAGCTATCAGAAGAGTAGTCAATGAAATCCTCAACGAACTATGGATGAAAGAAGGCAATGCTCTACATGAAGCCAAGGAATACAATTAGGAGGTCAATAATAGAAAGTATCCTATGAACTTTTGAGTCTTTGAAAGTTTTTTTAAACGAACTTACCATTCGATAACTGAACATAATCAGTGTTTTATAAAATGCACTGCTCCTTTATGAGAAACTCACCCTCAAAGCCAATATCTCCTAGCGGAGATGACATCTTACTATCAAGAACATATGCGCTATAGAAATGCTCAGAACATAGGCCAACAAAGCTAAAATTAGGCATTTTATTGATGTATAATGCAAGAACTTGCGAGACAAATATTTAGGGAGGCGAATATGGCAGTTCCCGACTATCAGAGCCTCATGCTCCCACTTTTAAAAATTGCCGTTGATGGAAATGAACACAACCTGAGTGAAACTACTGAGGCTCTAGCACAACAGTTTAATCTCAACGATCAGGACAGAAAAGAAATGCTACCCAGTGGCAAGCAACGGAGATTTGACAATCGTGTCAACTGGGTACGCACCTACTTGCAAAAAGCCCATCTTCTTACAAGTACGGGAAGATCAAAGTTTCGCATAACCAAGCGGGGCGTAGAAGTAGTAAAGAATCACCCTCCCCAAATCAACGTAAAGTTCCTGAAGCAATTTCCTGAATTCTTGGAATTTGTACAAAGTAGAGATAGTAAAGCAAACGGAGATGCAAACACTCCACAAGAAATTCTTGAAAAGACCAGCCAAACCCCACAAGAAATCTTGGATACAAGTTATCAAAGCCTC
>JAFATZ010000127.1 GCA_019243675.1 Ktedonobacteraceae bacterium
CGGGAGAGACCTGTGCGAAATCCACAGCTTTCTGGCACCGACTCACCTGAGAGTGATCCTGCTGCATGCTCGCGAGTCTGGCCTGGAGCATAGCGACGTAGACGCTTGCATGGTATAGCTGCCAGTTCATATCTGCCGCAGAGAAGTCACTGAAGGGGGGAGTGAACTGCATATCACGCCCAAGGATCAGCAGTGCCCCACGTACGCGCATAGAGGCAGTGAACGCAGCAACCAGAGCATGCTCATCCTGTGCAGTCACGCTCTGCCAGCTCTCGGTGACCACCTGACCATCATTGTCCGTCGCACTGAGCGTGAGAACATTGTGAGAGAGTTGACCAACCAGCAGCGTCCCACCAGGGGAGAGCGTGAGCATAACATGCTGATTCTGCATCGTTCCGGTGTAGCCCAGCGTCGCGACATCCGGTTGGGCCGTCGCGGACAAGAGAGCAGGGTCAAAGCGCACCTGCCTCCACTGGCCCGAGAGGTGTCCATCGTCACTCTGATTCCAGGTCAGGTACGTCAAGCTGACCTCGTTGGAGAAGACATAGCCCGTGGGCTGTCGGAAACTCGGGGCGCTGCATCCTGCAAAGAGCAGTCCGACGAGGACCAGCAGGACGGGAAAAGAGAACCGTCTTGTTGCCCAGACGGTAATCATGTGGATGAGAGGATGATACATAGCTCTCCCCTTTGCTGAAGATGTGAGTAGGACACGAGAGTGGTGTTCCTGCTCCCTTGCAGTCTAAAGCACCTCTGGCTGCTTTGGATAGGGGTCTATGCCCAAATACCCGGGAAGGGTGTGCCCGTAAAGTGCGAAAGTGGTATTAGATGAGGTTTGAGAATGGTGCCGAGTTGACACAGACAACCGTATATTTGCGGAAACAATCCAGCCTGTTGAAAAAGTCCCAAAAAGGTGGTAGAAATGAAGAGATAAGGCAAGGCAGGAAAGAGGGCTAGCACCATGATGGGAAAGAAAGAGCGCAGTTTTGCTCAATTGATGCATGTGTCCCTGGAAGAACTGGTCCCACAAGATCATTTTTATCGGCATCTGGACCGCACACTGGATCTGTCGTTGGTCCGGGACCTCGTCCAGGAAACCTACGCGAGCCTGGGACGGCCTTCCATTGATCCGGTCGTCTTCTTCAAACTGCAACTGGTGATGTTCTTTGAAGATATTCGCTCAGAACGTTTGCTCATGCGCTTAGTGGCAGATCGGCTCAGTGTGCGATGGTACGTAGGCTATGATTTGGATGAGCCGTTGCCCGATCATTCTAGCCTCAGCAAAACCCGTATGCGTTATGGCCTCCCAGTGTTTCGGCGGTTCTTTGAGGCCATCGTCCAACAGTGTCGAGAGGCAAAGTTGGTATGGGGCAAGGAGCTGTACTTCGACTCCACTCAAGTCAACGCCAATGCCGCTCTGGATTCGCTCACTGCCCGTTTCGCGCTAGAGGCACGAGAGGCCATCCAGCAGCATCTTGCCATACTTTTTGCGGGAGAAGAAGCAAAGCCTGAGAACGCTGAAGAAAGCCACACCTGCGACGCACCGCTTCCCGAGAATATCCAGGGCACAAGCCCCTCGGCTCTGTCTGCTGTGAATGCTGCTGCACTGCTAGAAGAATGTGAGGCGGATACCATGGCAAAGCCTGAGAACAGCCAACAGAGCAGCAGTACTGACAAAGCACTCCCCAACCGTCTCGCAGAGACCATCTCTTCTCCATCACCCACGGCTCTGTCTCCCCTGATTTCCACCGCCCTACAAGAGGAGATGGCGGCCACTACTGCTACCCGACATGACTGGATCGCGCAGGCAGGCAGGCAACAGCGCGAGGTTGCTGGCAAGTACCAACGGACTGCTGATCTGCGGATCAGTACTACCGACCCAGACGCTACCCCAATGCGCCTCAAAGGTGGAGGAGTGCATTTGGGCTACCATACTCACTACGTCGTAGATGGAGGCAAAAGTCGGATCATCTTGGCAGTCCTGGTTGTACCAGGGGAGGTGATGGACAATCAACCGATGCTCGACCTGCTCTGGCATGTGTGCTTTCGCTGGCAGCTACGGCCTCGACAGGTCACAGGTGATACCAAGTACGCAACCATCAAGATCATCAAGGCTCTGGAAGACGCACACATCCGGGCCTACGTTCCCTTACCTGACTGGGAGCATATAACCCCCTATTATGGGCCAGCTCACTTCACCTATGATGCCGCCAATGATCTGTACTGGTGCCCCCAGGAGCAGCCGCTACGCCCCTTTTGCCGATCAGAGAGTCGCGAGCAAGTCGGATATCGTGCAGACCCAGCCACTTGTAACACCTGTCCAGTCAAAGCAAAGTGTACGGAGAGTGGCTCTGGTCGGCAACTGCATCGTTCCTTTCATGCAGACTACCTGGAGCGTGTGAAAGGGTATCATCAGACCTTCGCCTATCAGAAAGCCATGAACAAGCGCCAAGTCTGGGTCGAACCGCTCTTCGCAGAAGCCAAACAATGGCATAGGATGCGATGTTTTCGCTTGCGGCGGCTCTGGCGCGTCAATGGTGAAGCTCTGGTGACAGCCTCTGGACAGAATCTCAAACGGTTGTTACGAAAGCGAGGATGGGGACGGCGTCCGTTTCCGACCGAAGCGGTGGCGACTCCCGCCATAGGGAAAGCAGATCAGTCTCCCAGACATGACCTGCTCAAAAGCCGCAGACCGAGCAGCGCTGTGGCCTCTTTGGCCTCCTCTGATGCCACAAACCTCTTCTTTGCTTTCCAGAAGAACCTCTTTTCTTCCATTATCACTGTTTTACACCATAGTCTGTTTTCTCTCTAAAGTATCACATCCCTTTTCTCTTCTCTCCCTCTCAAAGAGAAGCTCTGCATAATGCATTGTCCCATAATCTCAGCAATGAGTTTTTCAACAGGCTGCATCGTTTCCACAAATAGATACAAGCAGCTAATTGCTGTTGATCGTGCCTCTGCAGACCTAGCTATCACCGTTTTGATGAAGATTGGACCAACAAGGAACGCCGCATTCTGGGGTTTGCCTGTACTTGGAACCAAAAGTCGGAATAGTCTGCTTTCACCGCTTTTCTCGCTCAATGCAAATACTCCCGACCGCTTTTTCCGTGCTATTCCGCCTTTTGGTTCCGAGTATGGGCAAACCCCAAACACGTCACAGAATGAGAATGTACCTAAACCAAAGAACGTGGGCTGCCACGCTGTAGACTCAACTCTCCGTTAGCACATTCATCATATTCTCCACTGGTTCTCATAGGCGAATAGATCACCTTTCCAATCTTCTTGCTTCCGCACCAACCATAGCTACCTCCATCAGCCTGACGATCAAGACCCACCTCATGAGAACAATAGTAACACGAACATACGCTATAATAGCGTAAGACATGGCATGATACACCAACAAGTACCAAATATAGTGATAATATCCAATATACCCTTAACCTATCTTGATTTGTCGCTTATAATCCTACTATATCTGTCTCAAACACATAGAAAGAACAGGAGGGCATCATGCAAGAAAGCCCATACTACACTCCCGAGCAGGCCGCCATCATTCTCCAAAAACAC
>JAFATZ010000166.1 GCA_019243675.1 Ktedonobacteraceae bacterium
ACACCTATCATTGCCTACCGTCGCGGTTGTATGCCAGAGATGATTCTCCATGAGGTCACAGGTTTTCTTATCGAACCGGGTGCGTGTGACTCTGCGGCCGCATGTGTAGCCTGCCTGGCTCAGCTCTCACGCACCCATTGCCGCGCACAAATAAAACAGCGCTTTTCGCTTGAACACATGCTCGATGCCTATGAGCGTCTGTATGCTGACCTAGTTGAAAAGGCACGATAAATGTGGGGGCACGGTGTTTTCTTACGGCTAGCTACTACTTTTTCACAGTCAGCCAACAGTAATCGTGCGGCTGCTCAAAGCCTAAAAGTGAAAATGGAACTTCTGGTTGTTGCCGTTCGAGAATATAATGAGCAGCAGCCCTGTTATCGGCATAAAAGAGCTGCAAGCACCGTAGAGCACTTTCTAAAGAGCGAAAGCGTACATATGCCTCTTGGTGCAAAGGAAATGTTACGTACCGAAAACCATGCTTGACTAACCAATCGTAGTCATAAGGATTTGGCCAGATTAGTATGATCTTGCCACCCACTTTGGTGACACGCCAAAATTCTGCAAGTCCACGTTCGCCTCCTCGCCCTGCCTTTGAACTGAAGGCAGAGCAGGAGAGTGATATATCCACGCTGTCATTTTCCAATGGCAATTGCTCAAAACAACCACGGCGTATTATAACACGGTTTGTATCTGACGCACTGGCTAACTTTTGCGATAAAAGGTGTAATAGGCCAGGTGCAGGGTCCACAGCATAAATTAATTCAGCTCTATGACGTAGGCACTCGAAGGTTACCCGTCCAGTTCCGGCAGCCGCATCAAGCACAACCTTATCACGCACATCTGACTCCAACTGTTGAAATATACCTGGATGGAGTTGCTCACCATCAGTTAGTTCATCATACAATTCAGGAGCTTTCCAGTATATTAGTTCCCAGAAGAGATTATCGAGAATGCGTTGACGGGCGGCTTTTACCTCCGTTTCTGTTAGTGGATGTTGCAAAAGGCTCTGAAAATATGCACGTTGCTCCAGCGGTAAATTGCATGCAATGTGCGCTATTACTGGTTTTGAGGTACCGTAGAGGCTGTGAGCTACGTCTTCTATGGTTAAGTGAAAACCTTCACTGCTCAGCAATCTCTGCAACGTTGCATTATCGAAGACGAGCAGGTCTTCAATCACGAACGGATTCTTAAAAATCTGGAATGGATTCTCAAATCTCACGGCATTGGTACGGCTTCATAGCCGAGATCACGAGCAACATCATAGTTTGCATTAAGTGATTAGCTGTTAGCATTCAGAAGGTCTGCTAAGGGCAGTTAGTGATCGTATTCTATCACAGCAAGCAAACTGTTTACTAGTGCAAGGCTTTGCAATTCTCGTTGCGATCCCCACACCTTCTCTCTCACTTTCGGGCGGGGGGCAGCAAGTGCTCAACTGCTATAATGGCACATATCTGCTATGAGAGAACTCTGTACCGAAACGCAACGTATATAGTAAAAGAGAAGTTTAGTAGAACGTTGCCATTTACGAAGAAGGTTATATTTCTTAACCCCTCATCCAGGCTAGATCAGATACAGTCATGAATACAATATCACGTTTAAACTCTTCATTCTACTTGTTTTTTGCAGCACTACTGCTTGCACTCTGTTTGCTCTTGGCCTTCCCAACTACAGGTGAGGCACATGCCATCCTGCTTCGCTCCAATCCGCCAAAAGATGCAATTCTCAATGCTGCACCCGATCAAGTGCAGATGTGGTTCAGCGAGGACTTGAATCCGACCTTTAGCACTGCGGTTGTTGTGAACGCGTCGAATCAGCGTGTCGACGCGGGGGATGCACACGTTGCTGCTGGCGATACGAAAGAGATGGACCTGCATCTGCGACCTAACCTGCCTCCTGCAGTGTATATCGTGATCTGGCGCACGCAGTCGGCTGATGATGGTCATGTGTTGCGCGGTTCGTTTATTTTTAGCACTGATGGGACTGCGCCCAAGCTCAGCGGTGCATTACCCGGACAGGATGCTCTGGGTGGAGGCGGTACCTCGGCTGGATCATCCAGTGGTCAACTCGATGGGCCAACCCTGTTTACGCTTATCATGACTACGCTGGTAGACCTTGGCGTTGTCTTCTGGGTAGGCGCACAGCTCTGGTCTACTTTTGTACTGCAACTGATGGAGACCAACGATAGCGAACAATACGAACTGTATCAGAGGGTAGAGCAGCGCTTTGAGCGTCTCTTCTCCTTACCAACCCTTTTGCTCATTCTACTGGCGAATGTGGGCGTGCTGCTGGGGCAAGGTCTCTCCATTACAGGGAACCGCTTCGATCAGCTCTTTAATCCGACATTGCTAGTAGGACTGGCCACAAATGGTCGCTTTGGTACATATTGGCTTATGCGCGAGATTGTTGTCCTGCTGGCAATACTGCTAAGCGCATATATGCTGTATGCAAGACGCCGTGAGCGACACACAAGCTTGATCGACATGCTCTTTCCCTGGGTGAACCTGATTCTGGGGCTTGCCCTACTTATAGCAGTGACGCTTTCAGGACACGCAGCCGCTGTAAGTGCAAATATACTGGTATACGCAGTGCTCTCGGATTGGCTGCACCTGCTGGCGGCTTCGCTCTGGATTGGTGGCATGTTCTACGTTGCCCTGATCTACCTCCCTATCCTGAAACAGCGTTCGGCATTGGAGCAAACCCGTTCGCTACTGGACGTATTGCCCCGCTATTCACCGCTTGCCATTGTCGGTGTGGTGATTATGGCCATAACAGGTCCATTCAACGCAACAGTACACATGTACTCGTGGCAACAATTGCTGACGACTGCTTACGGGCGTACTTTGGATATCAAGGTGCTACTGATAGGAGCATTGCTCATCACAAGTGCCATACACGTTGGATTGCTGCGCCCACGCTTGGCCAAAGCTTATGCACGATATCGCACTGAGAGCGTAGTAGAGGCAACAAAGACTACAGCGCAATCCGCAAGCAGCACAGGAATTACGTCACCTGCCGAAACGAAGCTCCTTGAGGGACGCATTTTACACCAGACGAAGCGACTAAGCACTATTCTACGCTGGGAACCCGTACTAGGGGTTGCCGTCTTGCTCTGTACTGGACTGCTCACCGTTTTTGCTGGCACATTGCAGCCCACCGCTCTACAACAACCGCAGCAGGCGCAACAGGTCACGACGGCAACCAAGCCTTTCACTACTACAGTCAAGACGCAGGATGGCAAATTCACAGTAACGTTGAATGTCAACCCAAATCACCTGGGCAGCAACGTCTTCACTGCAACGGTGCGGGATAGCAAGGGTGCTATAGATACGAACGTTGGTGTGTCCCTCTACACCACTATGCTCGACATGGATATGGGCACCGATAGCATTAATCTACAACCTGACGGTAAAGGGCACTTCAGTGCCAGCGGTGACCTCAGTATGAGCGGCGATTGGCAGATACGCATCGAGATACGCACGCCAGATAATACACTCCATGAGGTCAATGTCCGCTTTTTTACGCCCTTCTGACAACCCATTGGGCCTCTGATGGAACGTCTATTTTGTATAAGAAAAGTATAGATATGGTGCATAGGATGAAACATAACATAGCTTCTTACATAACACAAACCTTTGTTACCTATTGTGTTATCGGGCTGTTAGCACTGGTACTTGCTAGCTGTGGTTCAACTGATCCAGCGAGTAGCACGACGGCGACCACACCCACCCAGGTACCTGTCAACGGCTTTGGCCCCAGTACGAATCATGTCCATTCGTTGCTCGCTTTACCAGGCCACATACTGCTGCTAGCAGCTCACTACGGAACATTCCGCTCTGCTGATGGAGGGGCTACGTGGCAGCAAGTCTCGGGTGGTAGTCATCAGTTGATGCAGGGATTAATGGACTACTCGCTTGTCGGCAGCCCTCTTGATTCACAGCGTTTTTACATGTTAACACAGGTAGCTGTCAATCCTCATCCAGGGACGCTCGGACTCTATACAAGCGCTGACCAGGGACGAAGTTGGAAGCTTGCTATACCCACAGCAAACCTCACCTCTGGCACTATTTTTTTCGTTGCAGCGGGTAATGATACTCCCCAGGAGGTGTATGTCTATCTACAAAGTTTGGGTGCCTTGGGCCTCAAGGTGAGTCTGGACGCTGGACAACATTTCTCTAGCACAGGTACACTTCCATTTGGGCTTATTCTCGGCATGCTCGCCATTCCCGATGCACCCGGTCATCTACTCGCATATGGCAGTGATGGCATGGCGAGCAGTAATGATGGAGGTATCCACTGGCAGGTGATGAGGGGCATCACAGGCGGCATCTTCAGCCTGACAACTGCGGGACCGCACAAATCCATCTACGCCTCTGGCGACTCTGGTGTCTACGTCTCAAATGACGAAGGAGCCACCTTTACACTTGTCCATACACTCACTAAGAAAGAGGATAACCCACAGGCTGCTTATGGAACACTGACCGTTTCTCCGACAGAGCAAGACGTTCTGTACAGCAAAACCGGTACAGCGGTGTATCGCAGCTCTGATGGTGGCCGTACCTGGCAAGCACTCCCCCACATTAGCGGGAATCTCACTAGTGTAGCGATTGATCCACTTAATGCTTCACAGGTATACCTCTCGCTCTCTTATCCCACAGAGGTCTACCGCTTCAATAAGAGTAGTGGGATGTGGTCGTCGCTCACACCCAAAGCGTAAATCAGAAGAAAGCTGTAGTGTGTATGTTCTCAAAAATATGTATTTCTATTGTCGCACCTTTTCTGGTTATTCTACTCTTTTGCTTCTTTTCACCGCTGGCTCTTGCTGATGGTGGTGCTCCCAACCTGGCGTATATAGCGGGAACGGACAAGGGTATTAGTGTCATCGACGTAATGCAGCAGAAGGTCACCAGCACAATTGCTGCACCTGGTGAACCACACAGCATTCTATTGAGCAGTGATGGTCGCTTCTTGTATGTGACAGAGCCGCAAGTGGGACGTTTTGCTATTATTTCGGCCAAAACGGGCGAGGTCATTTGCACGGCAGATATTGCTGGCCAACCGACGCTACTAGCTATCGACCCCGGTTTAAATACACTCTATACTGCTGGAAATGGGGATGCTCGTGTCACTGCACTCGACCCTGCAAATTGCAAAGTAAAGCGGACATTTACGACAAGCGGACCTGTCTATGGTCTGGCTGTGGCGGTGGTCGGTTCTGGTCTCTCTGGCGGTACAGGCAACCAACTCTGGGTGGCCGATAGCAAGGGCCTCAGTGTTTTTGATGATCTTACGGGGCAACTACTCACTACTATTGCTATTGCTGGTGGAGCACACTATCTTACTGTTCCCCCCGGTGCAACTATCTATTTTACGACGGACCAAGGAAACGTAGAAGCAGTTGACCTGAACTCACATCGCGTCACCAATCTGTTTACGGGCGGATCGTATGGTCCGATGGACTATAACCAAGTGACAGGAGAGGTCTACGTTCCTGATCGCAAGTATAATCAACTCGTCGTACTCGCACCCTTCGACGCACACTTCACATTGCCCAAAGAGCCGAGTCGTGTGTACAAGTTTGGTGTTGCACCAGCATCAGTAGCTATTACCAGCGATGGAGCGCTTGGTTTTGTTGCCTTGAGTGGCGGTGATGTCGCCATGCTTGATGTGCCAGCACAGCAGATTGTGAACACCATTCATGTTGGTGGCAGTCCCCAATTCATTATTACAGGTATCTATCCGCCAGTAGTTGGCACGACGCCACCGCAGGCAGGGTTGTACACGACGCTTGCCAACATTGCTGCCTATGTGCTAGTCATAGCACTGCTGATCGTACCTATACTTTTGTTCAGCAGATACGCCAAAGCACGCCAAACGAAGGAGTCAAATCAAAAACCTTAGTAGGCCAAGCGCCGCTCCGGCCACTATTAACCATACTGAATTGATCTTAAAGCGCAACAGGATGACGAGTGAAACCAGCGCTACCGTCCAGGTAAGTACGTCAGTGAGTGCGCTCTGGCCTAATTGGAGTAGCACACCTGCCATCAGTGCCAGCGCAGCAATATTGACGCCGTCCAGGATAGCAGCAGTCCAGGGAGAGCTGCGCAGTCTAGCCGCCAAGGGATGAATGATGGCAATCAAGACAAAAGAAGGTAAGAAGATGCCCAACGTCGCCACTAGCGCGCCCGGCCAACCAGCCAGAAGATAGCCAATAAAAGTAGCCGTGGTAAAAACCGGTCCAGGAGTAAATTGCCCTATCGAGACAGCATCGAGCAACTGCCGATCCGAGAGCCAGTGCAGATTCAGCACCAAGTCATTACGTAAGAAGGCCAGCAACACGTAACCGCTTCCATAGACGACAGAGCCAATCTTCAAAAAGGTCAAGAAGAGTAGAGAGAGGGTAATAGGCACTACTGCTGAAGCAGCCACGACGATAGGTATGGTGGGAGTCGCGCCTCGCCATTGTTCCCACATGCTTTTGATAGAAAGAGGTAGGGCAAAACTTAGCACTGCACCCTTTTGACGCTGTATCAACAAACGCAAAGCGGCATAGCACAGGCCAGCGCCAAAGAGCAAGAGAATCTGCTGGACACCTACTAGATAGAGTACTACGACCAGCAAGGCACATGCGATAGGCCACACGCCTTTCAAAATCGTACGACACAGTCCCCATAGCGCCTGTGCAATAATAGCGATAACGACGGGCTTGATGCCGTAGAAGAGCCAACTGGTCTGGGGTAGCGAACCGTAACGCACATAGAGCCAGGCTAAGGTCAAAACGATGAGCATGGCTGGGCCTATGAAACAGACACCAGCGGCAATTAGACCAAGCCAACCTGCACGCAAGAAGCCCAGGTAGATCGCCAACTGTGTCGAATTAGGACCAGGGATGAGATTGATGACGCTCAGCAAGTCCACAAAACGCTCATCGCTGAGCCACCGATGCCGTTTCACAATCTCCTGGCGCATCATGGCAATATGAGCAGCAGGCCCACCGAAAGCTGTGAAGCCAAGACGCAGGAATAGGCTAGTCACTTCGACTAGCCTATTCCTGCGTCTTTCTTCAGGTGCCTGGAATGGCCCATCTGCTTCTTTTCTCATCGTGTCTCTACTCTCTGGCGACAACAGCAAGAATTTCCGGCGCTTTGTCGAGTATACGTGGAGCAACAAGGGCGGTTACTACAAAGTAGAAGGCGATGCCATACAGTAGCGACAGTGGGATGGAGAAGCTCCAGAACCATTGTGCGTGAAAAAGAATGGGCAGAACGAGTGCTACACCAGCAGGGATAAGCACGATAACAGTAACTAGCAGCATCAGTAATGACAGCAGCAGACGTGCAAAGCCGCTCTCAGATGAGTAGCTAGTGGTGGTTTGAAAACCGCGTCGTTGTCGCCTACGCTGTGGCAAACAGACTGATGAAAAGTTACCACAGCCGAGCACGATAGCAATACCCGCAAAGCCAATTGTCAGAGCAGGCAGCACAAAGTTCCACCCCTGGGATGCGAAGGCCGTTACAGCAACTAACAGCAGCATCTCAATAGAGCCAAGAGCCAGTATGACAAGATTTTTACCCCACAGGATACGTTTTGGCTCGATAGGGAAAAGCAGCAGTGTGGTCAGGCTCTCGCCCTCCATACCTAACATATTGAGCGTAAGAGCATTAAGTGAGAGAAACACAAAGGCAGGAGCCGCCAGTACTGCCCAACTACCTATACCCCTTCCAGCGCTTGATGGATTAAAGACAGTCGCCACCAACACAACAATTGTGCTCAGCATCGTCTGAAACAGCAATGCCAACTGTTGTGGGTCGCGCCGCAGATATTTCATGTCCTTGACAGCGATAGCCAGCACCGGAGACAACGTTGCGCTGCTCCCCACTCTCACTCCGGCAAGTGCCTCTCTCTCTGTTGGCCGCTGACGCGCTGCTCTGCTACCACCTCCACTCTCAGCGGAAACCAGACCGCGCTCAACCACGAGTTGCCACAGGTAAAGCACAAGCACACTCATGACAAGTAGTGCGAACAGCCAGGCGAAACTGACTCCCCAATTCCCCACACTAGCTTGCTGAATGGCACGCGCAGCCATACCTGGAGGCAACCACTGTAGGTAGGTAGAAAGCGAGAGGTGATCTATATTTTCAACGAAGTGACCTGAGCCAAGACCACGCAGAGCAAACTGCTGGAAAAAGTAAAACGAAGAAGCAAAGATAGCCAACAGCACGATACTCAGGTCACGAAAGCGGCGACTCTGTAGTATACGCATGAGCAGTGCCAGCACAAGTTGGCTCATACCGACTACCTGAACGTAGAAGATAAGCATAGCCAACAGTGCTATCAGAGCCAGTGGGACCGCGCTCGCCCAGCCTACTACCACTGCCGCAAGAATGAGAAACAGCCCTAATGTGGGCACATCAAGCAACGTTGAAAACAACAAGCTCAGCATCAATTCAGCACGAGTAAGTGGAAAGAGGGCAAGCTTTGAGATATCCAGACCTTCATTCACAGTGAACTCTAGTAGAGGCAGTGCAGACCATACCAGATACACGCCGCTCAGTACCAGGAATAGGACCTCGGCATTTGCTGGTGCAGGTAGATAGCGATAGGCAAAAAAAGTTCCTACAGCGAAACCACCGACGAAAGGTAGGCCAAACAGAATCAGAAAGATCAGCCCCACGACACGTCCCTTATCGCGCACGAGGCTGCGTGTAAACATCTTCCAACGCAGCCAGAAGAGCCAGCGCAATTTATCAGCATGAATAGCCATGATAGAAAGCCCTCTCTAGCTAGTCAAGCCAGCTTAGATTATGATTCCCATTACGCGCACCAACGACATTGAGAAAGATATCCTCCAACGTCGCATCCTTCCCCTCGTGAGCACGCTCGCGCAGCTCTTGCAGTGTCCCCTCTGCTACTAACACCCCCTGATTGATAATCCCTACGCGTGTACACAGTCGCTCGACCACCTCCATAATGTGCGACGAGAAAAAGATCGTCGTACCGCGCTGTGTCAATTCGCGCAGAATATCTCGTATCACGCGTGAACTGATAGGATCAATCCCCTCAAAA
>JAFATZ010000212.1 GCA_019243675.1 Ktedonobacteraceae bacterium
TAGGGCAAGTGTGCCGTTAGCAGGCCCATACGGATCATTTACGACTGCGGCTGTTGCGGTTGCAGACATCGCTCTCGCGTTAGCAACCAGCGTTGCTGTAGAAGCTGTTGTAGTGGCTGCTGCGGCCATGTTGGCTTGAGTGATATCATTCTGATGCACAGCTAGCCCAACAATGCCAGAAATAATGAGCAGGAAAACCAAGCCGATTATTATCAGCGCCCTCGCGCTAAATGCTGATGGCACTGTCAGAGTGACCAGAAGCGCACCTGGTTGCCCTCCGGTTGTGGATGGTTCTCCTAGATTTGGTAAGTAGACAACCTGTCCATTGCGTGTGTCCGATGGAATGGGCACACTCACAACTCTGCCATCGCTCAGTGTGACAGGCTGATTGCCTCCCGCCTTTGCTAGGGTGGCGTTAATTGACAAAGATGTGCGAATGTCGCGCCCGTTTATGAAAGGTGGAGGGATTATAGGGTTAGGTCTAGAGCTAGAGGCAGGTGAATCTTGGTTGCTTGGTATTGTGGCAACCATAGGAGGTAAAGGCGTAGGTGGCATGCTAGGGGTTATAGAAAGTTGATTACTCGGCTGTAGCGCCTGTTGAAAAGCGCGTGCGAAGCCGAGGATGGTAGGAAAACGATCGGCGGGCTTCTTCTCTAGAGCACGCAGAATGACCGCATCCAGCGCTGGGGTAAGACGTGCATCACCTGTGCTAGGTGGTTTGGGCTGGACCATGAGGTGCTGATGCATGACTTGCTCTAGTCGCCCTTGAAAGGGAGTGTTGCCTGTCAGCAGTTGATAGGCCATAATCGCCAGGGCATATTGATCTGTGGCAGGCACGGGCCGACCTTCCCATTGTTCTGGAGCCATGTAGGCAGGGGTGCCGCGCACACTCTGGCTGGAAGTCGCTGTGGCCGTGGTGAATCGTACGATGCCAAAATCAGCCAGCAGCAGGTCAAGGTCACGTGCCGTCCTCGCCTGATTACGCACCAGAAAGTTAGAGGGTTTGACATCCTGATGAATGAGTCCATTCTCATGTGCGTACTGCAGAGCCTCAGCCGCCTGCTGCATCACCACTGCCACCTCTTGTGGAGCCAGCAGACAAGCACCATTGTGTCTCTTGAGCCAATCGGCCAGAGAGCCTTCGGTCAGAAAAGGCATGACCATGTAGGCCAACGTGAAGTCATTGACACGCTGCTCTCCAAAGTCGTAGAGCGGCAGAATATGGCGATGATTCAAGCGCGTAATGGCCAGCATCTCGCGCTGAAATAGGCGTGCAACATCCGCTTGCTTCTTGCCGTCTTGCAAGGGCGTGTACTCTGTTCTGACCACCTTCATAGCCACGTAGCGTGCCATCGTCGTATCTTCGGCATGATACACATCTGCCATCCCACCACTACCAATAACACGCAGCAGTCGGTAGCGACCGAGCTGGATTCCTTCTAATAACATAGCCTGCACCCTGTATATCAAAAAGTAGCAATAAACCGAGGAGTACGACGCTAGTATAACATAGTTACGGATAAGGTGAAAATAGCAAGCAAAATTAAACACCTCATGCTCCTATGAGATGAGGTGTTTAAGATCATACTACGCGTGGGAGAACTCTTCGGCGTTATTACACCTTTGCGTGTGACAACACCCCGTAAGCTTGACGCCAACGCTCGATAGCATCTTGTGCCTGCCCAAGTTCCTCTAGAACCTGAGCCTGGTTACCATAAACTTCGGCAATGACTGTATACGCCTGAGTTGTTGCGAGTTGCGCTTCAGCCTCTTTGTACCATGTAAAAGCTCTTTCCAAGAGTTCGTGCCTCTGTGCGCCCATTGCCTGTTGCGCCTCACTCTGCGTGACTTTGCCAAGCGCTTGATAGATTGCGCCGCGAATGTGCGTACGGTCTGTACGGTCGATGTTTTCTATAGCCCTCTGACAATACCATTTGGCCTCATCCAGACGGCCCTCTGCTAAGCGTAAATCGGCTAGTGCAGCATAATTCAGCAAAACCACTGTTGGCTTGTCACAAGTGGTGGAGAGAGAAAGGGACTCTGTATAGTGATCAAATGCTTGGCGAAAATTATGGAGCAGGAAGCAAATACGTCCCAACAAGTTGTGCGTTTCTGCCTCCATTCCTCTGTCTGTTCTTTCTTGATAAAGATGCAGCGCCTCTTGGCCAACCAGGTACGACTTAACGTAATCTCCAAGATGACGATACGTCTCACAGAGTCCATAGTAAATAGGTGCCAACTCTTCGCGACGGTTGAAGTGCTGACAGAGCCGTAGTGCCTCTTCGTAGTTCTGGATAGCGGCAGTATAGAGACCACGCATGACACAGGTCATCGCTAGAGCGTAACGCGCCTGAATGCGTACAGCAGGGAGGTGAACGCGTCGATCATGAAGCACTTTGAGGCAGAGCTGAAAATGCGAAGAAGCATCTTCGTAGTGCTCAAGATTTACGGCAGCAATGCCAAGGTGCAAGAGATAATAAGCCAGACGTTCTTGATCTCGCATCACCTCTTGTGGAACTTCGCTTTGGTATTGATGAAGCAAAGGTGAGAGAATGAGTAATGCCTCTTTCCATTGCTTACGCTGAATATAGCACCAGCCTAGCAGATAGGCGACCTCGCCTCGCTGACGCTCGTTGTCAGTGCGAATAGTCTCTAGAAGTAAGAGTGATGCTTCGTTGCTACCCTCTTCTAAGAGGAGACGCGCACGATAAAGTTGCATTTGGACATCTATGTCTTGATTACAAACCATCAACTACAATGCATTCCTTCCCTATGAAATATGAGAATATGATTACAATTATAACATATCCAGGTGGCATAGCCTAGACCTGTGCAGCACCATCCATGCATAATTTGCTTTCTTAATGCTTTCTTAAGGGGGCAAGTTATGGATGTGTCAGAAGAATTGCAGCCTTGACGTTTAGGGGATGCTATGTTAAAATTAACAGAGTGCAGTGAAAACTGACAAACTACACAGTTCCATCACGGTGTGTTGCAGTTTGACAGTGTAGTCTACTCGTAACAACAAGATATGAAAGCTCCAACTATTTAGGGAGGAATCAATGTCGGCCACTTATAGCTACGCTCGTGTTTTACACGCAGTAGGTCAGGTGCTAGATCAGATCGGTGTGAAGAGCATCGCCATCCGTGAAGAAGATGATGGCCTCTTCGTAGAAGGCTACGATAGTGAAGGCCAGTTCCAGCTACAATTGCGCTACGACATCGCTAGTCTGTACGATTTGTTGCATAAATCAGAGAACACATCTTCTGAAGAACAGGGTGTAATCGGCGATGGGGGGCTGTTGCGGCGCTTCCTCGCTGATCATAAGCAGGAGGAATTGATCGGTGCGCTGCGCTAGCTACAGCGATCACCTCGGCTGTAGACCCGGTGTACTACGAGTGTGTGCTGTCCATTACTAGAGAAAAATCAGTTAAATTTCTTACGTACATTTAATAGAACGTTTGTATGAAAGAAAGTAAGAACCGGGGAAGCCTCCGGTTCTTCTTATTACTAAATGGAGTTGGTTCTCCATTCATTTTTTCAATGAAAATCAATGGAGAATGCGAAGCGCAGACCCCTCGACTTTACTCATAAAGTATGGTATGCTCATAGTTACAGGATATGCTGTTGTAGGAACTGCGGAGGTAATGAGCACGTAGTCGATTACCACTACCTATCGGTTGTTTCTCTTGGCGGTGTATCCAGGTACCTGAACAATCCTATACTTCATTACTTGGCCTGCGCGGTTTCTCCCTTTATAATATGAGAGGAGAAGATTTTGCCTGAAGATATTGCTTTATTCATCGATTTTGAGAATATCCGTTACAGTATGCTGAATATTCAGCGACGGGAACCAGACCCACAGGAGCTTATCGCGGTGGCCCGTCGTTATGGCACTGTTATGGTCGCACGAGCCTATGCCGACTGGTCACGTCAGCCTGAGCCGTTCAAGGGTAGTTTGACAGCCGCTATGATTGATCGCGTTGACTGCCCGGCCAAACAGCGTGACCGTATCCGTATGGGGACTATTCACTATCCAGCTAGTAATACCCCTACAGGCTCTCTTCCTACGCCGAGCTATGTCTCAGAGCAGGGTTCCGGTATTTATCCTCCTAGTACTTCTCGGCAGTGGTCCCCTACTGTATCAAGTAATTCTGGTTCACTTCCTGCGCTTCAGCCTGCAGACACTAACGACGGATGGGCGGTCGAGTCGGACGAATCCCCACCTCTACAGAATGAGCTAGATACACAGCTTCTTCAGTCGGAAGAAGTTACGACCGACGAAAACTGCGGTATAGCTGATTACCAACGCGACTCTTACCGCCAAAGTTACCCCTATACTACACCTGCCTCGAATCCGAGTACGAGTCCTCTGAGTTATCCTTCTACTCAGCAGACGGGTAACACCGGTCATCTGCCCGCTATCAGTTCAGGTGGCAATAGTACAATTGTACAGAGTACAGTGGTACAGAGTACCGTTGATCTCAATATGTTGATGGATATTATTGAAACTGTGTTTGACCGTCCTACCATCTCTACTTTTGTTTTGATGACAGGCGATAAAGATTTTACGCGTATTAGTGCGCGTTTAAAGTTACGTTTAAACAAAACTGTGATTGTAGTAGGTATTCCGGGAACCGTCAGCCGAGATCTTATCAGTAGTGCGAATCAGTTTGTGCCGCTCGTTCCAGGTGGTTCGGGCAATACTGGTGCGTTGCCTGCCGTGAATGGGAATACGGTGCAGCAAATGTCGCCTACCACTGGCAATACTGGTGCGCTGCCTGCGTTCAATCCTATGAGCTATACAGGCCCCATGCCAGCAATTCAAGCCTATCCTATGCAGCCCTCTTCTCTACCACCAATGGATGTGCTTGATCCTCAATTCCTCCAGTTCCTCGATTATATTGATCGCAACTGGTCCTGGCGCACCATTATTGGCGTCTCTAATTTCATTGGCGACCCAGTCAATCCCAAGAATCGTTTTCGTGGTCGGCTCACCCGTGAGTCTGCACGTGAACTGTTAAATGTGTGCATCCAACAGGGTATTTTGCTACTGCAGACTGATCCGACGGGGGCCGAGGATTTGCGCCTCAATCGCATGCATACGGGCGTTGATGAAGTGCTCAAACAATTTGTACGTTAACAGTAAGAAGCAGCTAATCTAGCTGCTTCTTACTATCACTGCTCCATCGGCGGTATCTCTTGTGGATATTGTGCATGTGGTTGCTCATACTGATCGTACTGGGCCTGCTGGGGATACTGGTATTGTTGTCCACCCTCCTGGTATGGCTCAGCAGATGACTGGTGCGACTGGTAGCCCTGTTGATATGGCTGATATTCCTGCTGCTGAGGTGGCTGGTATGGCTGCTGGTAGGAGGGATTGTTCTGGGATGATCCGCTACCCCATATGCCAGCACTGGAGAGAAGTGGCACTACAAAAGCTCTAATGAGCTGCACGAGCAGTATAATTAGTACAATACCCCACAGCCATCCAAAAAGCCCGTGCCAGGGGAGGAAAAACAAGAAGAAGATGAATGGCCAGCCCCATAGGGACCGGAAGCCTCTATTTCTACGCCAGTTGCGTCTGTTGTAATAAAACATAGGTGATTTCTCCTGACAAAATTTGTTGTCTCACTCTATAGTACGATGTAAGGGATGTTTTTGTTACCTCTTCTTGTAGTTCGAATAGGATTCCCACACATCAAAACAAGCTACTGCTCTCTACTATTCCATCTACCTAGGGCCTTCCAGTTCTGCTCCACCCCCCAATGTTTTGAGAGAAAAGGTGCTGGTGCAGGCCAACGCCTGCACCAGCACCTTTTCTCTCATGTGATGGGTGGGGCTGGGCAACCACTGATGCCTTTTCTGCCAGCATGAGAAAGCCCTGGGGAAAGCCGTAATCATAACAGCAAGGCGGCAGGCTAGGTGATATACTGAAAAAGAGAATCAAGAATAGAGCAGGAGAGATTCATGGCAGATAATCACTACCAGGTTGCGGTAATTGGCGCAGGTCCAGGCGGCTATGTTGCCGCTATTCGCGCAGCCCAACTCGGTGCAA
>JAFATZ010000237.1 GCA_019243675.1 Ktedonobacteraceae bacterium
GGCTCATCCTCACAAAAAGTGAGCCTGGTTGCTTAGACAAATCTCCAGGTTTCTGATAGATTTCTCATCGATATCGACTGTGTTGCTAAGTGGCAAGGAGGGTTCTTCTCGATGAGCCAGACAGATGCTTCTTCCCCTTTTTTACCCCTTCCCGAAGGGATAGTGATCGTATCCACTCAGCAGGAGGACAATCTGGTGCTTGTTCACGTTACTTGCCGGAGTGTGAGTGCTTGTTGTCCCTGCTGCCACTCTTCATCTGAGCGCGTGCATGGGACTTACCAGAGAACGGTTGCTGACCTGCCCTGCGCAGGTCAGCGGGTGGTGTTAAAGCTACTGGTACGCAAATTTGTCTGTGGCAATCCTTTCTGCGTACAAAAAATCTTCACCGAACGGCTCGACAAGCTCGTCCTCTCTTACGCACGCATGACCAATCGACTCTGGGTGACACTCCAGACGCTCGGTTTTGCCACCTGCGGAGAACTGGGAGAACGCCTGGCTCCCAGACTGGGGATGCACGTTTCAGGCCCGACGCTTCTTCGGCGCATGCGTACGCGTGTTTACATCCCGCCTTCCGAGGTTCCCATTGTTGGGATCGACGATTGGGCATGGAAGAAAGGCATGACCTATGGCACGTTGGTCGTGGATCTCCAAAGTCGTCGCCCAATTGAGCTGCTAGAAGATCGCAGTGCTGAAACGGCAGAAGCTTGGCTACGAGGTCATCCAGAGATTCGTGTCGTCAGTCGGGATCGTGGAGGAGATTATGCAGCGGCAGCCCGCCGCGCCGTTCCCCAGGCGCAGCAAGTAGCCGATAAATTTCATGTGCTCAAAAATCTGCGAGAACGGCTTGCTGATGTGGCGACAAGAAGCCATTCCAGTTTGCCCATTGTTGCAGAAGTCAGATCCGACGCTCTTCCTGCTCGTGCGCGAGGCAAGAAAGCCCAGAACGTTCGCACGGATGCCGAAGCAGTGGGATCGTCAGAGGCGGAAAAACACTACCGCACGATCCCTCCGACCCCCTATGCCCGGCCACCAATCGATCCGACTCCAGAGCTCCAGAAACAGGAGAGACGAGCCAGACGAGTCGGCCTCTATGAAGATGTGCATATGCTTTCTGAACAAGGAGTAAGCATTCGTGCCATTGCCAAGCAGTTGAAAATCTGTCGTCAAGCAGTTCGCCGTTACCTGCGATCTGAGGAATTTCCTGAAGTTGCGCCTCCCCCTCGGCGAGGCAGCATGTTGGATCACTACAAACCTTACATTATGAAGCGCTGGAAGCAGGGATGCCGAAACAGTGTCCAGCTCTACGATGAGATCAAGGCGCGTGGCTATTCAGGCTGCGCCTCTTTGCTCAGAAATTTTCTCGCCAGTGTTCGCAAAAAGCAGAGAGAGGCTGGATCAGCAGACGCATTATCCTTCGATGAAGCGTCCAGCTCTGTGGAAATTCCGGCAGACCTGCCGCCCAAACCCCATGCGACCCATCGTCTGTCTCCTACACGGGCCTCTTGGCTCATGGTGAGCCGGAAGGAAGAACTTGATGAACGGCAGCAGAAATCCGTTGAGCAGATCTGCCAGGGCCATCCCGACCTGGAAGCCGCTTATCAGTTAGCACAACAATTTGTGGTGATGTTGGCCGAGCATCGAGCAGAGGATTTAGATGCGTGGCTCGTCCAGGCTGAACAGAGCGGCCTGGCAGAACTGCGTAAAATGGCGAAAGGCATTCGTCAGGACGAGGTGGCTGTCCGCGCCACCTTTACCTCCCAATGGAGCAATGGCCAGGTCGAGGCCCAGGTGAACTGCTTGAAACTTCAGAAGCGGATCGTCTATGGCCGTGCCAACTTCGGTTTACTCCGGCTTCGTGTCTTCTGCCGCATCTAACAGCACGGTTAAATCCACTCTCATATGATGTCTTTGAGGAAAGATCAGCAGGCTCGTCTTTAGCTTCAAGCAACCAAGCTCTCTTTTTGTGAGGATGAGCCTCTGTGGCAAACCTTTTGGTAGGAAACGGCCAACCCTTTGGGTAATTGGCAAGCAGCCTGAATCACCAAGAGTGAGCCAGAACCACTTGGTACGGCATTTACCAGTGGAGGCACACAAATGCATTATGAGGGCCCCAAAGCAATCTGGGAGAAGAGCCAGCGGTACTTTTCTGCTATCCTTTGAGTAGTCGCCGTACAGCGGTAGGTGAGCCCTTAGAGGCGGCATCCAGGGATCATGTAGGTGTTACCCAAGTCTATTTGCTTGCGAATAGCTGAGTGAGGCCGCTCACAGGACAAACGCCTGATAGCATTCCTTCCAGGCGTCTGCAGTTCCGATCAGAGCTGGCTACACACACTGAATGAGGAGGCGATGATCCAATGAACGCTCCGTGGTATCGGAAGTACTTCACTGAGGATTACTGGGCCCTTACCCAGCTCAAGTACACGTCAGAGCGCACTGCCAGGGAACTTGCGTATCTTCAGGAGATACTCGAAGAGAGGGCTCCTGGGCGTCGGGTCGTCGACCTAGGTTGCGGCATCGGCCGTCATGCCATTGGTCTAGCGCAGGACGGGTTCGAGGTGACGGGCTTGGACGCGTCGGAGTGGGCCATTGACGAGGCAAAGCGACGTGCTGTCAGAGCGGGTGTCGATGTTCGCTGGGGGGTCGTGGATCTTCTCGCCGCTGAAGAGTGGCCTCTTGTTAGGGTAGATGCGGCCATCTGTATTCAGTCGTTCGGGTGGGGATCGGATGCCGACCAGCGCCGTCTGCTACGACGGCTTCGCCGCTGTCTCACCGCCAACGGAGTTCTGATCCTCGCTCTTACAAGCACGTCCTGGATACTCCGCAACTTCGTGGACTCCGCTCAGACCACTGTTGGTAATGCCACGTACAGCCTTCAACGGAAATACGATCCTGCCAACGGTCGGAGCAAGGGGAGTATCATCGTGTCTTCGCCCGGCAAGGTGGACCGGATGCTTCTGCACGATGTCCGTCTCTATTCGACTGTCGAACTAACCCAGTTGCTTCGAGAGGCTGGATTTATCATCGACCGCCTCGATAGTGACTTCACGGCCCGCCACCCCGTAAGCATGGAGTCCCGCTGTGTTCAGCTTGTCGCTCACCCGCTTCTCACACCACCAGCCTCTTTAGCCGTGGCGTCCTGGCGCACCCCTGACGGACCCCGGCTTGACCTGCGCTACGCGGCAGACGAGACCGAGTGGGTGGACCCGTCGCCCGATGAGATCTGGGAGGCATTTCTCAACCGCGAAGGCCGCCGGGGAGCAAACGCTGCTGGATACTACCCGGTCGACGATCCATACGGTGGGGAGCGTGCGGCAGAGGTGATCTCAGAGTACTTCAGTTGCCCGATGCCTCCGCACCTTCTGACTTTCGGAGCGGGCGTCACCTCCTTGCTCCACGACATGTCTGGCCTAGCGGACGGTGGCCTTGTCCTCTCCCCAAGCTTGGCGCATCCAGATCTCACAGCCTGGGCAGTTGCCAACGGGGTCGAAGTTCGGCTTCTCGATGAGCCTTTCACTTTGGATCAGCTGATTGCCGAGATTGAAGCAATTCGCCCCAGTCTGCTCCACCTTGATCGACCGACGTTTGCTGGCGAACTCATCACGCTGACTGACCTTCAGACCATAGGAAGAGCGGCCTCGCAGGTTGGGACAATTGTGCTGGTGGACGAGAGCCCCTCTTCCTATCTTGGCCCTGCCAGCAGTATTGCTCCGCTCATACATCAGCTCGACAACCTCGTCGTCCTGCGCAGTCTGACCAAGGCCTACTCGAGGGGAGGTCTGCGGGTGGGGTTTGTCCTAGCCTCTGAGAGCGTTAGCTCCCGCGTGCGGGAGCTCGTCCCACCGCTTCAAGTTGGAGAGCTGGCCTACCGGGCTGCCTTGCGGCTCCTAGTAGCTGGGGACATCTTCAAACGCCTGCGGGCTCGGATCAGCGTAACCAAGCCACTCATGATCGAGCTGCTCGAAGCTTTCGGACTGGAGGTGATAAAGGGATACCCGACCCTGCCATGGGTGCTTGTGTGCGATGTAGGCGAGTCAGCCTCGAGAACTCTCTCCCGCTGTGGTATTAAGGGACTACGTTTCGTCCCATCGCCTGCGCTACGCGGCAAAGCCGCTGAACTTCTACATCTCTCCATCCCGCTTTCTGACGAGAGGATGGCTCTGTTTCGGGAACTTCTCAGAAGCGACGGCGGGAGCTCAGGGTGAGTGTTGCCCACGCGCTAGCAGCACTGCACAGGTGGATAAGTGTATAATCTTCGAGTTGGACCGACCTCCGATGAGCAGTGAGCCCGATGCCAACTCGATCGGTCAGGTTAGTCGGCAGGGAGTAACTGAGCCGTTGCAGTGACCTTGTCCAGCTATCTAAGCAGGTCGGTCCCGATCATTAGCGGCTTTTCCTGCAGATGGACATAGATCTCTGTCTGGCTGATCCTGGCCTTTATACATAGTATCGGCTACCATCGCTGGATCTGAGGCGGCCAGATCCAACGCTCTGTAGCGGTTTTGCGGAATAGGTCCGGCCATGACATGCCAGATACCGTATACGGCCTTACAGTTGTTTGGCCAGAATCTGTTTTAACTTGGTGCCACTGGGCCAGTTGAGTGCCTCTGCTGACGGCTCATAGAGGTAGAACGTATGCCCGGTTGGATCCTTGAACTTGGCGATGATCCCGATCTGAGATCGGTTCAGGCCATCATTGAATTGGATGCCTTTCCTGGAGAGCCCTTCTACCACGCGCTCGATTTCGGTTACGTGAAAAACCACTGCCTTTCCCTCCATATGTTCTGGATCGAGTCTTCGCGGTGGGCAAGCGTGCTCGGAAACATCGATCACTGTGCGTTCCTCATCAATATGGTGGGATGTAAGCATGACTCCCCCTCCATCGTATTTGATGACCCCCTCTGCATCAGCACTTGATGCCCTGCTGCACGGTCCGCCCTCTAGGTCCAGTAGCCCCAAGCTGTGGTGATAAAACTTGAACGCTTCATTTGCATCTTGCACGAACAAGAACAGGTAAATGATGGTCTTTCCATCCAGTCGAAGTTCCTCCTTGTCTCTCCCATTCGACCTCCCCAACACAATTGAAGGAACACTCTGTCCAGATGCGCCTTTGCCGTTGGTATTCCAAACCGTTCGGATCTTTTCTCCGCTTGGCCACGTCATAGCTTCCTCTGAGGGCTCATACAACGTGAACCAGTGCCCATCCGGGTCATAGAAGTCGGCGATAGCTCCGACCTCGTATCTGGAAGTCCCGGAAAACACCACTCCGCGCTCTTCTAAAGCAGCACGCATGCCGTCAATATCATCGACGAGAAACACGATGTCGGTCGAATGATCCGGCGGCGTAGACAGGGTAATTCCATAAGCATCGGCCTTATTGAGGCACAGGATTATCTCACCAGCGTCATACTTTACCGAGTCGCTGTCCTCTTCGATCACTCGCAATCCCAAGGCATGCTCATAGAAGTCTCTGGACACTGCAAGATCCTTCACGTATAAAAACAGGTACACAACTCGTGAATTCGCTAGCATGTCACATCTCCTTTCCTATTGTATTGATGAGTAGGCAGTAGCATCGTTCGCAGTAAGCTGCTTGACCTTCGGGCCGCTCCCCCAAGTGAGGCTCTCAAGTGAGGGCTCGTAGAGACAGAATGTGTGGCCTGAAGGGTCGGCAAAGCGTGTTGTGCCGCCGATATCGCTGAAGCCGACGTGGGTCTTGAAGCTGAGGCCGCGCCGAACCAGTACTTCTCTCATCTCGTGGATGTTGCGCGTATAGAACACGGGTAGATAGGAGTTATAGCGGATTCGACGTCCATCAGCCGACGCCAGACTGCGTTGAAGCACAAGATCAACCGTGCCTGTAGCGAACCGAGCGGTGTTCTGAGTCTGATTCAGCAGCTTCAGCCCCAGAATGTTGCCATAGAAGGATAGCGACAGGGGTAAATCGCTTACCATAAGATGCAGTTCCTGAATAGCAATGGAAGGCGCATGGCTTTTCAAGCTTGCTGTGGGCGAGGCACGTCGCAGGATATAATGATGGCCATCTACATCCGTAAATGCACTCCCGGGTTGCGGTGGCGGCGAGTAGCCGTGCTCGCGCAGGTGCTCAAGGATATCGTGCTCCCGGTCTAGCGAAAAAGCCGTGACAAGTCCATCCGAGCTATCATTCTGGAACTTGCTTTGTGCCCAGAGGTTCAGCGAGAGAATGATGCCACCTGCATCGTATTTAACCAAACCATGATGCTCGTGCGGAGGATGGAATTGGTTTTCGATTACGCGCAGACCGAGCACGTGCTCTAAAAACTCTCTCTGTCGAGGAAGCGAGGAAACTTCAAGGAAGATGTATAGGAGTGGGGACCAGCGCAGGCTCATAGCTTCTCTCCTCTCTCAGTTATCTCTAGCATTGCTATCCCTCCTTCTCGAAGCGCCCAGGGTCGAACGGTTCCAGGGCGGCTGGTGCTCGTCCGGTAGCAATGGTTTCGGCAATAGCTTTACCCGCCCCTAGCCCAGCGGGCATGCCGTGACCGCCGAAACCAGCGATGATCCACTGATTGGGAGCATGAGGCAGAGCTCCGACGATCGGCCTTCCGTCTACCGGATAGTCCATGATACCAGCCCAGCGTTGACCAATACGAAAGGTTGGGAAACCGGGAAAAGCATCGGGCAGAAAGTGGGCCAAGGCGTCTTGGATCCGCTGGTTTACAAGAACTTGTGCACCAGTTTCAGCAATGGGGTCGAGATTGCGGCAGCCGCCCAGAACAACGACCCCATCGGCTGTTTGTCGCCAGTACACAGTTCCCCAATCTACTGCCAGCCCGATTCTGAACATCTCAGGCAATGATTGAGTTGACATCACCTGGCCGCGAACCAGGGTGATGACCTTTCGGAAATCCGGCAAGAACTCGTTTATGCTGGTACTGCAGGCAAAAACGACCTGGCGTGTTCGAATCCCTCCCCGGGAGGTGCACACGTCGATGCTTTCTTGTCCCTCGATTGGGCTAACCTTCAGTACACTCGTTTGTGTAGCCAGGAAGGCACCACGTCGTAGAGCGGCGCGTGCGAGGCCATAAACGAAGCGGGTAGGGTGGATCATACCGCCCCCTGGGAACCAACGGCCGCCAAGAAACCTTGTGTTAATCCTCATTACTAAAAGATCTTCGCACGCTGAATGATCCAGGGCATAAACGGGTGCTGATGTGGCTCCTCGCTGGGAGGCTTCACGATGGATCTTGTCCAAGATCTCTGGAGAGCTGGCTAGCGCCAGGTGTCCAGGCTCAGTGTACTCTGCATTGATGCCTTCCTCACGCAGGACGGTTCGAACTAACTCCGGGCTTTCGAGAGGCGTAGCGCCTGCGAGCATCAAGCCTGCATTCCGCCCTGTGGCCCCCCACGCCAACTGATGCGCCTCCACCAAAAGGACATTGACACCTAATCTAGCCAACCAGTATGTCGTTGAGACACCCATTAAGCCACCACCGATGACGACAACCTCGGCTTCCGAAGGTAAAACCACAGGCGGTGGAAACGCTTCGACATGGACTTCCAACAACCAGTGCGTAGTCATGGCGGGAGAAGTGGCCATGGCATGCACGGTGCCCGAGGAGGTCGGACTGTGTGCCGACCTCCTCCCAACCTCCCCAGTGACTGGGAGTTCGATTGGAGCGATTTGCACTGGCTTAGTAGGGGCAGGGCAAGTTCGACTTTCGGACATACTGCACACTCCTCATTTGGTCGTCGCCGCACCAGATCTGTTCGAGGCAGGGTCGGAGGCAATAGCTCTACCCTGCCGCTACGACAACCCGGCGTGACGCATACTCTTCCATGCGGGGAGCGTGTTCACCCAAGATCTGGAAGATGTCCTTTGGTGGAGTATTCAGTATATCAGCGAAGATATCGTCGTCCTTCGTGACAACGATATCGAATGCCGTCAGCTCACCGGGAACCAGAGTGCCCACGCGCTGTCCGGTCTCCTCCAAGATAAGCTTCACGGGACCGGTAGCTGAGTGGAAGTGGGTTCCCACGGGCGGATAATGCTCGACAGTGGCTGGCCCAAAAATGAGCGGTTGATCGGGGTCTGTCAGAACAGGTCCCAGCGCCGTTTGAATTCGCCACGAAACTCTCCAAATCGCTGTGCCTGGGAAGTCGTTCTCGCCGCTGCCATTCGACTTAACAATTCCGTCATTTGGACGCGAGAAGTTCTGCTCGACCCTGATCGGCCCGAGGGCAGCTTGAATGGTTTCACCTCCGTGCATCAGGATTTTCAGGTACATCTCCATTCTGCCATCCCCATCCAAATCCATCCTTGGGCTGCGGTGCATCAGGACAATGCCGTTCTTTACACTCATCGGGTAGTTCTCGACCATGCCATCTACTGTGAGCAGGCAAGAGCAGACACCTTTGAGCAACTCCACGCCTCCTATGCCTGGGAAGTTGCTGTTGAATCCACGCACGGCCTGGCTAAAGCTTTCCCTCGTATCCGCCTTGGTCGCCAGAGAAGAGATACGCTGAGCTAAGTCCTGGTATTCCTTGCTTCCCTGTGCGTCTACCTTGGCTTGCTGGGAGCGCCACTTAAAGATTTCAACGACCTTGATACTGGAGGCTCCGTTCGATCCTCCGCTGCGTAGAATCTCGACCGGGTAATCTCCCGCATACCCTTTCTCTCTCAGTAAGGCCCACTTCGCACGAACGTCGTTAATGAGTGCATCTGCCTGCGTCGTATCTGTCTCGTAGGTCTCCATTTGGATTAACGACTCGTTGCGATACAGGTTGGTCAACATTTTCATTCTCCTTGGTATTCTAAAGTGTGAGGTTCGTCGATTACAATGGAACTCTTCTATGAGGTTAACTTCAGCCAGCCCCCTCTGAAGTGAAGTTTCATCATCAGGGTGGACAAATGCTGTGAAGGACCGATGCCGGGCGGCCTCACCGGCAATCCACGGGCGAAGGAACCGGATTGGTTCCTCGCCTGCTCCTTCCTCGCAGACTCACTGCCACCTGACTGCGACTACTTCAAGGATAGCAGAAAAATAGCAACGGTCCTTCTCCTAGATTGCTCGCTCGAGGCGACCTATAGTCGTGGAGATAATTCCCGCCTCATGTGATTGTCTAAACTTGCTCGCACGCCGAGTATCCTGCGTGAAATAAGCTCCAGGTGCCGCTATGAGCGGTGCCACCCGGGAATTGCTATAATCCTGGATCGTATCAAATGAGCAATCTGGAAGAAGGGCCGTTGCTATTTTTCTGCTATCCTTGAAGTAGTCGCAGTCAGGTGGCAGTGAGTCTGCGAGGAAGGAGGAAAGGCAACGTATCGTGGCAAAGAGAACTCCTGGGGATGCGCTTCCCGCGATCACCACACCGGACTACGAGGCGATGGTGATTGGGGCCCATCCAGATGATGCCGATGTCGGCGCAGGGGCAACCAGCGCCTTGTGGGTGAGGCAGGGCAAGAAGGTTGTTTGGGTCATCATGACCGATGGGACGGAGGGAAGTGAGATTCCCGGTCTCAGCGAAACAGAACTGATGCATCAGCGTGAGCGGGAACAACGCCAGGCATGCGAACTCCTCGGCATTCAAGCAGTCGAGTTCCTGCGCTTTCCTGATGGGCACCTCGCCAATACGGAGGTGACCCGCAAAGCCCTGGTGCGACTGATGCGTCAGTACCGTCCTCGCCTGGTGGTGACGCACGACCCAGAGCAGCGGATCATCGCACCCGACCCTGATGAACAGCCTGATGCGACTGCCTACCTCAACCACCCTGATCATCGTGCAACAGGAAATATCGTACTGGATGCCCTCTTTCCTGCGGTAGGCAATCCTCGCGCTTATCGAGAATTACTTGTAGAAGGGCTTCTGCCCTATCGCGTCCATGAAGTGTACTTCTTCTTGAGCAGTAAAAAGAATACTTACATTGATGTGAGCGAGACGATGGAACTGAAGGTCAAAGCCCTACACTGTCATAGCACACAATCCCACGGGGAATTCAGTATGACCGAGTGGTTTCTGCACTACGCCGTCAAAATGGCAAGGGAGGCAAGCGTGCGGAAAGGGCTGGATATGCAGTATGCCGAGGAGTTCCGCAGGGTCAAGTTGTATGTTCCCTCGAAGAGGGAGGAGATTGAGGCGGTGTAAATCTGTGAACCCTTGCCTGGGGAAGCAAGCTTCTCCACGACTTCTCGGTTAGCACCACATGATAGAGGATCGCGAGCACACTATGGGGAGAAACGGTAGCATAAACAGAGTTAGTGCGCTTTTCGGGGAAAGTCGAACTGCCCTGAGACGCGATCCGGCTGCTGATCGTTTCCGGCCATCAGATGCACAACATAGGAGAAAGTTCTACGCTAGGGTTCTAATCTAATATCATGTCAGGTATGGTGGCGGCGCAAGGAGAGACCTGAGTATCGGAAGGAGAGCATATGGCAACCTTCGCCGAGCAGCAGTTAGATGAGGCGCTCATCAAACCTTTCAGGTCCGGCCTGCGCGGGACGTTGATGAGGCCGGGTGATGATGGTTACGACGCGGCCCGCCGGGTCTGGAATGGCCGGATTGATCGCAAGCCAACTCTTATCGTCTCCTGCGTAGGAGTCGCGGATGTCATCCAAGCAGTCAAGTTTGCCAGGGTCAACAATCTGGAAATCTCCGTTCGCGGAAGCGGCCACAACGTTACCGGCAATGCTGTCTGTGACGGCGGCATCATGATTGATCTATCCGCAATGAGAGGGGTACGCGTCGATCCGCAACTGCGAACCGTGCGTGCCCAGGCGGGCGCGACATGGGGTGAGTTTGATCATGAGACCCAGGCATTTGGATTGGCGACCACAGGTGCCCGCATCTCCACGACTGGCATCGCGGGGGTGACACTCGGAGGAGGATACGGCTGGCTCATGCGCAAGTACGGCCTTGCCATTGACAACCTCCGGTCCGTAGATGTTGTCACGGCGGATGGGGGCTTCATTATGGTCAGCAATGGCGAAAATGCGGACCTCTTCTGGGGTATCAGAGGGGGGGGCGGCAACTTCGGTATCGTCACTTCGTTCGAGTACCAGTTGCATCCCGTCGGGCCCATGATAACAGGCGGGATGGCTTTCTACCCAGTGGTAGAGGCGAAGGAGCTTCTCTATCGCTACCGGGAGTTTATGGCCACAGCGCGCGACGAGCTGACGGCCCTTTTCAATTTTTTCAGCACGCTGCCTCCAGCGCCCTTCGTACCGGCACACTTACGTGGCGTGCCGGTCGTTGCCATCGCTGTCTGCCACATCGGCTCGATCGAGGATGGTCGGCGTGAACTGGCACCCCTGCGCGAGTTTGCCCAGCCTCTGATAGACCGTATTCGACCGATGCCCTACACAACCCTCCAACGTCTATTCGATGCGGCTGGAGTGTTTGGCTGTCAGGTCCACAGCCAATCCGGCCACCTGGCAGAACTCAGCGACAATGCCATTGAGACGCTGGTCGCGCACGCTGCTCATATAACGTCGCCGTTGTCAATTGTCATGATCTCTTCGCTCGGTGGAGCGGTGGGGCGGGTCGGTGAAAACGATACCGCCTTCAGCCATCGGCATGTCCGCTATGACTACGCAATCGACTCCGTCTGGACCGACCATCGCGAGTCGAGGCGGCACATGGAGTGGACCGACGATTTCGGGAAGGCGATGCGGGTGTTTTCGAGCGGAACCTACGTGAACGAGTTAGGCGATGAGGGTGAAGAGCGGGTTCGGGCGGCTTATAACCCCACGACTTATGCACAGTTGGTCGCCTTGAAGAACAAGTACGACCCCGGAAACCTGTTTCACCTCAATCAGAACATCAAGCCAACTGTGGGCTAATAAGAAAAGGAGCCGTGCTATGGTGGCTGAGACCGCGCAATTCCTAGAGAAGACAAGTGATCCCCTGGCGGAGGCACGGATCGTCTATCTGATACTGTACGTCAACGACCTGGCGGAGTCGAAAGCTTTCTACGAGCGCCAACTTGGACTGCGGGTTATCGAAGCGGATGAGAGTTCGGCGAAGTTCGATACTGGGCAGGTTATCCTCTGTCTCAATCGGGCGACCGATTATGGAGTCACACTCAGCGCTCGGCGCGACGACGCTTCCGACGTTGTATTCCTGGTCGACGATATTAATGCCATGCGCCAGGCTTTGGAGGACCGCGGTGTCGTCTTTGTCCGACGCCGCACCTATGAAATCGGGTTGGTCACCGATTTCTACGACCCAAACGGGCACCGTCTCATGATCTATCAACCGTCGCAAGAGGCCCTCTCGTGGCGAAGCGGCGAGAAGATACGGAAGGTATGGAGTGTTTGCGGCAAAGGGGGTTCGGACCTCATCGGGCCAGCGGCGGTGCCGCTGCCAGAGAATGGGACAGAGAGGGCGCAGGCTGGATTGGACGGAAAACCTCTGATCTACCTGTTTATGTTCGTACCCGACTCCAACGATGCGCTCGCATACTATAAAGGAGCTTTGGGATTGCAGGAGGTGGAGCGCGTCCACTGCTGTAACCCCGCCTGCCCTCCGGAGGAGTTAGGCGTCGCCAAGTACGACGGTGGAGGCATGCTGCTGACGACCCATCACGTTCACAAAACCTTCGTGGTAGATGACTTCGGTAAAGTGTATTCCCCGCAGACGGTTGACCCGGCCCACACGAAGGGCATCGTTCCCGTATTTCGCGTCGCCAACATCGGGAGCATAGTCGAGCGGTTAGCGCATAGAGGGATCAACTTTAGCGATGGTGTCGTCCGGTCCCAGATTGGTGACATCGCCAAGTTCCAAGCCACGACCGGACACACGTTTTATCTGTACGAACCTTCGACCGAAGCGCTTAAGTGGCCTAGCGGTACCAAGATCGAACAGATACTGGCCACATCACGCTAACAGTCTGGCCGGATAGCGATACATCCAGAACGGTCGCATCAGAGGAGGCTTTTCAAACTATGAATCCTGACACCCTCGCTGGAGCACTTGAGATCTCCTGGAACCGCGGGCCGCAGCGCTTGGCCCTGGTCTTCGGCGGTCGCAGGATGACCTATGCAGAAGTAGGGAGGGCTGTTACGACCCTTGCCAATGCTTATCGGCACCTCGGCGTCAGCCGAGGCACCAGGGTCCTGTGCTCAGTGTCAAACCGTCCGGAGAAAGTCATTGCTCTGGGTGCAGCATGGATGTGTGGAGCGGTGCATGTAGGAGTGGACTACCAATACACTGCATCTGAACTTTCTTTGGTTATCGAACTCACTCAAGCCAGGGTCCTGCTCTATGAGCTCGTAGACGAATCGCCCGATCCATTTTTGGCCCTACAAGCTCTGCGCAAGGAGCACCCTACTCTCCGTATCATCACCGTTTGCGACCGCCCCGTTCCCAATGAGTATCCGACTCTATCGGAACTCATCGATTCAACAGCGGAGAGCCAAGTGGAAGGCCCGCCCGACGGACCATCTCCCGAAGACCCGGCCTTGATCTTCATCAGTTCTGGCACAACAGGAAAACCTAAGGCTACCGTCGGGTATCACCGGAATCTGTGTCAACGCTGGCAACGGTTGGCCGCGTGGCTCGGATTTGGGCCGGACGATGTACACCTCGTTCAAATGCCCCTCTCACACGGGTTCGGGCTGATGATGGCAGTGTCGGCGCTCCTCACTGGCGGCGAACTGGTTCTGCTCAGCGGGTTTTCGGCGGAAGAGGCGCTTGAGGTAGTGACAACCGAACGCATAACCGTACTCAACGGAACACCAGCGCATTTCAAGTTAATCACGAATCGCCTCGACCCCGCACGTCATGATGTACACAGCCTGCGCCTCAGCGTCGGAACGGCAGCATCCTTTTCTCCATCACTAGTGCAATCGATCTGGAATGACCTGGGGGTGAAATTCGTAGTCATGTATGGATCGAGCGAGGGAGTGGGTGTGGCGACGACTGATCAAGGAGATATACTGCGCGGTTCGGTGGGCCGACCAGATCCCGATTCCGTTGCCATTGTAGGACCCGATCGCGGGCTACTACCTCATGGAGAGGTAGGGGAGATCGCCTTCTCCCGTCGCGTGTATCCTGTTCGCTATTGGGGCGAAGTCGGTTCTGAGTCACTGGCCGCGGTCACGCGGGACACCATCGAGAGTGGAAACGGCTGGTATTACTCAGGCGACCTTGGACGCCTCGACGATGAGGGTCGGCTCTACGTCTTTGGGAGGCTGAAACATCAGATCGATAGAGGTGGGTTGAAAATCGATCCTGTCGAGGTCGAAGC
>JAFATZ010000238.1 GCA_019243675.1 Ktedonobacteraceae bacterium
GTAGCCGACAAAGGATAAAATCCATGACACAATATAATCATCCATCACCAACATCATTTCTGCTCGACGAAGAGAAACGACAACTCATTTTATATTGGAGCGATGACCATGAAAGCGTTCATAGTTGGGAAAGCTTGCGCTGGGCATGTCCCTGCGCTTGGTGTGCAGGTGAGGGAGACGTTCCTGGTATGTTGCAGAACAAGCAGAGTCTCACGACGGAAGAGACAACATTGGTCAACATAGAGCCTGTTGGCCGCTATGGGCTTACGCCTATTTGGGAAGACGGTCATAAAACGGGTATTTTTACCTATGAGAAACTGCGGGCCAGTTGCGAATGCGAAGAATGTAGGAAGAAAAGGCCCTGAACCTCTGTTAAGGTAAGATAGATACTTCGTTATATGTGTGTATGCTATCAAATTCTTTGGGAGTGCGGGTGTCGAGACAGCCTGTACTGCACGGAGTAGGATATTATGCTTACAAAGAAATTTATTATTTCTAGTTTAGTCATTCGCATGCTCATTGCTCTAGCTATAAGCATGCTCATTGTTATGGCGTTTTTCGCTACGCATGTTGTTTCTCAGTAGGAACATGATTGATCGCACCCAGCCCCAATTTTTGTGAGAGAAGGGATGGCTAGGACGGACGGGATGCCCTAGCCATCCCTTCTCTCACATCTCTGTCTGGGGGACAGCAATGGCTCGACCATGCTCCTACACGCCCAATAATTGCTCCATCTGTGAGAGGTGTGATGCAAAGAGTTGGAAGGCTTGGCGAATTGGCTCCGGCGAGGTCATATCGACGCCTGCTTTCTTAAGCAGTTCGATGCTAAAATCGGAGGAGCCAGAGCTGAGGAACTTTAGGTAACGCTCTACGGCAGGCTGGCCCTCGTGTAAAATTTGTTGCACGAGAGCCGAGGCGGCAGAGATACCCGTGACGTACTGGTAGACGTAGAAGTTGTAGTAGAAGTGAGGGATGCGTGCCCACTCGATACCGACTAGATCATCAATAATGGTCTCGGCCCCATAGTACTTCTGGTTGAGCGCCATGTACATGGCCGTGAGGGTATTAGCCGTAAGTGGCTCACCCTGTTCTGCCTGGTGATGTATCTGTTGCTCAAAGTCAGCAAACATGCTCTGACGGAAGAGTGTGCCGCGGATATCTTCTAGTGAGTGATTAAGGATGGACAGCCGTAGTGCCCGATCTGTGGTATTGTTCAACAGATACTCGGTCAGCAATCCCTCATTCAGTGTTGAGGCGACCTCGGCAACAAAGATGGTATAGTTGCCGTACTGGTAGGGTTGATTGGTGCGTGTATAAAACGAGTGCATGGAGTGACCTAGTTCATGCGCCAACGTATACATGCTTTCTCGCTTGTTCTGGAAGTTGAGCAGGACGAAAGGGTATGTATCATACGCGCCACCGCTATAGGCTCCACCACGCTTGCCTGGTGTCTCATAAACGTCGATCCAGCGTTGAGTAAAGGCGCGTTTAAGATTGGTGATGTAGTGCTCTCCTAACGGTGCTAAGGCCGCCACTATAGTATCGCATGCTTGGTGGTAGCTGATCTCGTCGCCTACTTCTTCAACGATGGGCACATACAGGTCATACATATGCATTTCGTCAAGTTTGAGCATGCGTTTGCGCAACTGCAGGTAACGGTTGAGAAGAGAGATATGCTCACCTATTGTCTCAATGAGGTTATCGTAGACGCTAACAGGTATGTTGTAGCGAGCTAGAGCACGCTCTCGGCAAGTGTTGTAGTTGCGCTGTCGTGTATAAAATACATCTGCTTTTACCTGCGATGAAAGCGTTGCTGCAAGCGTATGACGCTGTTTGAGGAAAGTTGCATGCAATCCTTCAAATGCATCCTTGCGTACGCGTCGATCTTTGCTGCGGATGAAGATGAGGTAGTTTCCCTTTGTAAGCTCAACCTCTTCTCCTGCCTCATCGTGCAGCATAGGCAAATGCAAATCGGCGTTATCGATCATGGAGAAGATGGCATCGGGGCCTTCGGTCACCTCGCCCGCAGCAGCCAGCACCGCCTCTACTTCTGCTGAGCGGATGTGAGGGCGCTGCAGATTTAATTCATGCAGTTGTTGCCCATAAAGTGCGAGCAAAGGGGTCTCTTGCATGTAGCGCTCAAGTGTCTGCTGTGGCAAAGCGAGTATCTCTGGCTCAATGTAAGAGGCTACCGTCGAGGCACGAACATACAACTGCATAGCACGGTCTGCCATGCCCTGGTACGTTCCATTCGTCGTGTCCTCGTCTTTACGCATAGACGCGTAGGAAAAAAGGCGCTCAAGTTGTTGATAAATAGTATCACGCTTCTGTAATACAGTAAATAACGCATCTCCACTTTGTGCAAGTGTCCCCTTAAGAGCTTCTAGTTCTGGTAAACTGCTCTGTATTGCCTGGAACTCATGCTCCCATGCCTCATCTTGAGGATATATACTTGCAAGATTCCATGTATACTCTTGTGAAATCTCTGTACGTGTTTTGTATGTCTGCAATGTGATACAACCTTTCAAGAGATAGTGGTGAATGGCATCCGCTAATTCTCCAACAACAAATCGTCGCGGTCTCCCCATTTCTCAAGGAAGCGGTAGAAATTTCGTTTAGTAAGTCGCGCACGTTCTGCATCAGAGATAGCACTGTCGTGTGACTGTGGGTGGCAGATGAGCGGAAGATGTGGCGTAACCGCTGTCTGTACGCCTGTATCACGTACAGCGAAACTAAAATCGATATCCATATAGTGCGAGTAGCGATAGCGCTCATCGAAGAGACCGACCTGCTTGAGGAGACCTCGCCTAAAGGCCATGCACGTACTCTCTATTACCTCAACCTCAACTTCCTGGCTTTCTTCAAAGTGTCGCAGGTCATCGGTACGCAAGCCGCGCAACCCTGTGATGCCAATTTGAGTATTTGCTAATGTCTTTGCAAGCGGCGTGAAGAGGTCTCCTGTCAGTTCGACAGAAGCATCTAGTATGAGAATATAACATCCTGTGCTGCGTTTCAAGCCAATATTGCGCGCTTCTGCCTCTCCCACTATGCGCGAGGCTTGCAGCAGATGCAGCCGTGGCTCCTGATAGTGAAGCGACTCTGCCCACACGTCAATGCCATCCCTTGAGGCATTATCGACGAGCACAATCTCAATATCGTGATGAGCACAGAAATGTAAGACACTTTCTATGCAGCGTCGCACTGCTGCAAAGTTATTGCGGGCCAAAATATTGACCGAGAAGGTGCAACCATCATGGGTATCAAGCAATGAAGGCACTTGCCGCACTGTGCGATAGACCTGGCCGTCAATATCAATACTAGGTAGAGTAACGAGATGCGCTCCATGTGGATTATCCTTAATGACATAGCCAGCGTCCTCAATTTGCTGTTTGAGCAGGTCAGCGCGTTCATAGTGGCCGCGCCGACGAAGGAGATCACGTTCATGAGAGAGCGCTAATATTTCTTGTGGTATGCCGTGACGATATGGATTGGTAGTCATAATTCTGTTACCCTTCCTTCTACTCTACTATGTACTCACGCAGCTTCTCGGAAAAGATTCCTGAGTCGCGCAACAATATCATCTATTGTATCCTGATAGGAGCTTGTTCGTTTTCATGCAGACTTTGCGACAGTTCCCCGCGTACTATCGAAGGTTGAAACAAACACCTAAAGATATATTATATCCTCTAGCATTACGTAATGCCAGCCCCGTAGGTCTCTCTGTGCCTTCCGCCCCCTTAGTTAGATACGTTGATGAGGGTGTTGTGAGCTGGAAAGCGCCACAACACCCTCGCTGATGTACCTTCAGGGCGTGTAAGTATTACACGCTTTGACTTTGGCTACCGTAGATCATATCTGACAGATCTTTGCGAGTGCGTTCGATGATACTGCGCAGGCGCGTCAGTCGCTCAGAATCATTGAAAGACATACGTCCAGCGATAGCGAAGAGGCGAGCGACCTCCATAGCTTCGCTCCTCAACGCCTGCATCTCAGCGAAGGGCCGTCGCTCACCAAAGCCCCATGCTGGGTCGGCGAACTCGTCGTTGTCCTTCTGCCGCTCATTGAGGAAGGTGCGTCCTGCCTCGGTGATACTGTAAACCTTCTTGCCTTCAACCTGACTAGATGTCACGAAGCCGCCCTCTTCCAGCATTTGCAGCGTTGGATAGACTGAGCCTGCACTGGGGGCATAGAAGCCACCTGATTTTTCCTCTAAAGCCTTTATCATTTCATAGCCATACATTGGCCGCTCCTGCAGCAGCCTCAAAAGTGCGAACTTTACATCGCCACGCCCGAAGAAGCGGCGTCCCTCACCACGGCCAAACCAGTGCTCACCGTGACTTCCTGGACCGAAGGGTCCACGCCCACGACGCATGCGCCAGAAGAAACGGGGAGGCCAACCACGAAAGCCATGCCCATGCCACTCACGTACGTCGCTCAACCAGGGAGGAGTCCAATGCTCTTGCGGTCCGCCCTGGAACTGAAAGGCAAAATGCCTGTTAAATCGATCAAACATTTTCGTTGTTTCTTACCTTTCTGTACTCTATTTCATTCGATAACGATATATCGTTATCTCTATTTAAGAGTATAACGATATATCGCGTAGCTGTCAAGAGGATGTCAAAAAACCAAAAAAGAGGTTCCAAGGGCTTGCAAAACCCTTTGGAACCTCTTTTTTTTGCAGGATTAACTGCGCTTTTTGTTACTTCTCGATAGGTACACCAATCAGGCTACCCCATTCCGTCCAGGAGCCATCATAATTGCGCACGTTGGAATAGCCGAGCAGATACGTGAGCACAAACCAGGTATGGCTGCTACGCTCACCGATGCGGCAGTAGGCAATGATGTCTTTATCTGAGCTAATGCCCTTGTTGCCATAGACAGAACGTAATTCCTCTGCTGACTTGAAGGTGCCATCTTCGCGCACTGCAGACGCCCAAGGAATGTTTGCCGCTCCTGGAATATGGCCGCCGCGCTGTGCCCCTTCTTGTGGCAGGTTTGGCGGTGCCAGCAGTTCGCCGCTAAATTCGCCAGGAGAACGTACATCGACGAGAGCCACGCCGTTGCGTCCGAGGGCACTAAGGACCTGATCACGCAAGGCACGTATATCGGTGCGCGGCTCCTGAGCCTGGTAGTTCGTGCGTGGATACGAAGGAACGTCAGTGGTAATTTCGCGCTTATCGGCTAACCACTTTACACGTCCACCATCCAGGATGCGTACGTCTTGGTGTCCATACAGCTTGAGAACCCAGAATGCCCAGGTAGCAAACCAGTTGTTGTTGTCTCCATAGAGCACAATGGTCGTATCATTACTGACTCCGGCTTGACTGAGAAGCTCTTGCAGATTTCTCTTGCTCAAGGGAGCACGCACGAGTTGGTCCTGCAGCTCTTTTTGCCAGTTAAAACCAACTGCTCCGGTAATGTGTCCCTGCTCGTAAGCCTTCGTATCTACATCTACCTCAATAAGGCGCACCTTCGGATCACGAAGATGTTGCTCTACCCAATTCGCGTCCACTACCGCTTCTGGGTGAACGTATCCTTTCTGCTCCGACATGAAAATTTCTCCTTAAATAGCTAGTCCACTGGCAGCAATTTACCGGTCTTTACGTCGTAGATAAAGCCACTAATCGTGATGTCTTTGGGAATCAATGGCGACGACCTGAGGAAGGCCACATCATCACGCACCGACTGCTCTAGATCACGAAACGGCAGAAAGTCGATGTTATCAGCATTGGCATGCAAGTCCTGCTTCACTTTGTTGCGCAGGTCCTCATTGCTAAAAGTAAGCATACCACAATCGCTATGATGAATGACTACTATCTCATTCGTGCCCAGCAACTGCTCCGAGATGACCAGCGAGCGCAATGCCTCAGACGTACGTCCACCAGCGTTACGAATAACGTGCGCATCTCCCTCTTCGAGCCCGAGGCCGCGTGCAGGATCAATACGTGCATCCATGCAGGTGACTATAGCTACACGGCGTGCAGGGGGCATAGGCAGCTCCCCCTTTTTAAAGTTTGAAGCGTAGCTCTGATTTGCCTTTACAAACTCTTGAGCAACAGACATGATTGTTCTCCTTATCTACAGATAACTCAAACTGTTGATAACTCCATAGTTATCTCTCTTAACTAACAATACCACACGTATCTCATTCCGTCAAGTTATTCATTTCATTCTTTTTAGTTATGATTATGCGCTGGCTGCGACTCTGAAGGCATACAGCTTATTATTCTCAGAGCCAATATAGACTACCCCATTGGCCACCGCTGGCGAGGAGTCAATAGTGCCACCGACGAAGTAGTTCCACACCGGTTTGCAAACACTGCGGCAAGTGGCATCGAACGCATATACCTTGCGATCATCAGAACCAAAATAGACTATACCGTTAGCTACTACTGGCGAGGAGTCAATAGAATCACTAACCGAGTAGCTCCAGACAGGTTTGCAAGCACTGTGGCATGTAATATCGAACGCATATAGTTTACCACCTCGTGAACCAACATAGAGCATGCCATTGGCCACTGCGGGCGAGGAGCGGAGAACATTATCGGCGAAGTAGCTCCATAGAGGCGTGCAAGCGCTGCGACAGGAGGCATCGAAGGCATACAGTTTGTGATCAGCAGAGCCAATGTAGACCATGCCATTGGCCACCGTTGGCGAGGAGTCGATAGCAGCACCCGTGGCGTAGCTCCATAGAGGGGTGCAATTCCTGCGACAGGTGGCATCAAAAGCATAGAGCTTATGGTCGTCGGAGCCAACATAGAGCATACCATCAGCCACCGCAGGCGAAGAGTCGACGGCTCCGCCAGTAGAGTAGCTCCATAGGGGCGAGCAAATATTTCGGCAAGTGGTATCGAAGGCATACAGGTTATGATCTTCAGAGCCAACGTAGACGATGCCGTTGGCCACCGTTGGCGAGGAGCGAACAGCAGCAGCGGCGGAGTAGCTCCAGTCTAACTCTAGATGAGCAATGTTTGTGATCCCTAGCATGTGTTCAGAGGGATCCGAGTGAGTATGGGCTGCATTGGACCCAAACATGATGTCGTTGGCATCAGCGTACGCTTGTGCCGTGGCAGTCGCAGTGGCATTCTGATTAGTAGCAGCTAGAGGATGCACAAAGTGTTTGATCACAGAAGGATAGAACAGAGCACTACCGCCTATGAGTAGCAGGATCACTCCTATAAGCAGTAGCTTGCCTTGTGTATAGTGCTGACGAGCAGGCAACGGCTGGATGTTAGACTGTGTTGAGCGAGTAACAGTGACCGTCGGCGCGCTTACCACTTTTCCCTGGGCGGCGTGAACGTCTGGCGGCTCTGAGAAGGAATGGGTTGCTACCATGCGCGGATGGGTGGCTATTTCTGCCACATCTAGTTCCTGCTCAGCAGTCAAACCAAGCAAAGGCTCGGACGTATGGGACAGAGCATTCTTCTGCATTGATGATGCAGGTGAAATGTTCGTCGGTAAAACTACCGAGTGATGGTCTATGTACTGACTTGCCTGCTCTAAGGCGGCAGCAAAATCGCGAATAGTAGAGAAGCGTTCAGGTGATTTCTTGGCAAGTGCTTTCATCACCACGGCTTCAACGGCTGGCGGGATGGTTGCCCCCTTCTGCTGGAATGAAGGAGGAGGTACCATGAGATGCTGGCTTGCCACTTCTAGAAAGGACCCATGGAAGGGACAGTCACCACAGAGCCATTCATAGGCCAGCACAGCGAGTGCATACTGGTCACTGGCCGCACGAGGTCTCCCCTGAAATTGTTCAGGGGCTATGTAGGTCGCTGTGCCTGCTACGTTCTGTGTGCTCTGGGAGCGCGTGGTTTGCTCAATCAGCGCAACGCCAAAGTCACTGAGTAAAATCTCCTCGTGTCGCCCAAGTAGCAAGTTCTCCGGCTTGATGTCACGGTGGATGAGATGCTGGTCATGGGCATATTGTAAGGCATCGGCAATTTGCTTCACGTAGTCAACAACCGTGGGCAGCGCAAGTGGGATACCTTTGGGATGGCGCATGCGTACAGTTCCGTTGGGGGCATAGTCCATGACCAGAAAAGGGGTTGTTCCTTCTATCCCGAAGTCGAAGACGCGCACGATGTGAGAATGCACGAGTTGAGCAACCATGCTTGCCTCACGACGAAAGGATGCCATATCCTCGCCAGCGAGTTGTGTATGGAGAATCTTAATAGCTGCCTGTGTTCCTAGATAAATATGCTCACCTAAGTAGACCTCAGCGAAGCCCCCCTGTCCCAACAAGTGGATCAGGCGATAGTTGCCAAGCTGTTGTCCTATACGATCTGCCATAGTCTCTACCTCCTCAAGAGGAAACTGCCTCCGCTCTGTGGCCTTATTTAGAGTGAGGCTGCTATTTGCTATCCTATTATTTGCTGTCATAGAGTACCATATCTGCTGCAAACGTACAATCTTTTGGGCGACGATTGTGACTAGGTGACGAGAAATATGTTTCACCTGAGAAGTATTTTAGAGCACATTTTTGTTACCAACTTTACCTATGGCAATGTAACGCATGGCGTGGTACAGTAGAACAAAGACGGTTTCTCTTACTATGAAGGCGGTACTATTGTGGCAGGTACGAATAATAAACCCCCGCGTAGAGCTTCCATCGCTGGTCAGTCACGCAGCCTTAGCGACGAAGAGGGGGAAATGATCCAGCAGATGATTCGTGAGGAGCAACACTCTTCGCGGGCCCTTCACATTCCTAGAGAGGATTTAGCGCAAGAGGCGACGACACGCATGAAGCCAGAGGTGGCGCGTGTCATCGCAGAGAGTAGAGTGCGAGATGTGCTTCAACTCTTCAACCGCGACTACCTCTACGGCCAGGGGCGCTTTGATGAGTACCAAGACGGTCTACTTCTCAAGTGGGGCGATGGCTACTCGCGCAAGCATATCTGGATAACCGTTGAGAATGGCAACTTGGTATTTGAAACGAGTCATTTCAAGCCATGTGACAAACCCTACTGTACTGGTACTCACCATGTACTTACTCCAGATTTGTACAAAAACCTGGACGTAGTTAACCAGGAGCTAGCAGACCGTTTCCGGCGACCTGTATATGAGCGCTCTGACGACTAGATAATATTGAACTATGACAACACCTATTCTTGCATTAGAAAAAGACCTCTTCTTTGCAGTGAGGATGCGCGACACATTGAAGCATCATGCTATGGAGGTTATCATTGTCCGTACCCTTGCAGCCTTTGAGCAGCGGTTGATGAGTACTGAAGACGAGAAGCCAGTGCTGGCCATCGTCAACATAGCCACGCTCGGTGTCGATTGGGCGGCTGCAATTCGCGCTGCCCGCACTCGTACTATACCCGTGTTAGCATTTGGCTCACATATGGACTTGGCGGCGCGTGCAAAAGCGCTTGAGGCAGGAGCACAGCGTGTAGTCGCTAACTCCAAATTTACCAGTGATATGCTGGGCCTAGTCAGGCAGATGTTGAACGGACCAGCAGGGATAGCTTCTGCAGAAGAGGAAATAGACGAGACAAAAGAGAAAGCATAAAGAAAAACAATGGCAGCTATCATTAAATCACGTCAGGAGGTCGCTCGCCTACGTGAAGCTGGGCGCGTGGTCGCCCATACATACGAGACATTGCGTCCCTACGTCAAGCCAGGGGCAACAACCCTTGAACTTGATCGTATAGCAGAGGACTTTATTCGCGGCAAGGGCGCGGTCCCTATCTACAAGGGTTACGGTGCTAGGCCAGCAAGAGATGCTCAACCTGCTATCCCGCCTTTTCCAGCTAGCATTTGCGTCGCCATTAACGACGTCATTTGTCATGGCATTCCTGGTGCCGAGCAGGTACTGCATTCAGGCGACATTATCGGCATTGATATTGGGGTGCTCTACAAAGGCTGGGTTGGGGATGCATGTGTCACCTTCGCCGTCGGTGTACTCGATAGTAAATCGCAAGAATTGCTAGAAGTGGCTCAGCGTTGCCTAGAGCTAGGCATCGAGCAGGCCAGAGCAGGCAATCACATGGGTGATATCGGTGCCGCCATCCAGACGGAGGCTGAGTCACACGGATTCTCGACCGTACGCGAGTACGTAGGGCATGGTGTTGGTCACTCGCTACACGAAGACCCACCAGTGCCGCACTTTGGTCGTGCAGGAACCGGATTAAGACTGCGCACCGGAATGGTTTTCACCATCGAACCGATGATTAACATAGGAGGCTCTCAAACACGCTTACTGCCCGATAGGTGGACAGTTCGTACAGCCGATGGTTCTCGTTCGGCCCAGTTTGAGCACATGCTTGCTATCACTGACGGTTCCCCAGAACTGCTCACTCTCGCATAGGCACAAAGATATAATTTTTCAGCAGGCAACCTGAAAATGAGACTGCCTGCTGAAAAATTATACCTAAGAGAGACTAGTGGCCACAGCCGCAGCTTCTGGCCTCACCACCACCGCCTGCCGCCTTAAATGAATGACCGCAACCGCAACTAGAGACAGCGTTGGGATTGTTGACGGTGAAGCCCGCCCCCATCAGACTATCGACATAATCGACTTCGCTTCCTGTGATGTAGCCGAGGCTCATCTCGTCGACGAACACATTGAAGTCACCTTGCGTGATAACGGTATCGCCTTCTTGCTGCTCGTCGAGGGTCATGCCATACTGGAGACCAGAGCAACCACCACCAGCAACGAAGATACGCAACCCAAGGCTAGGATCATTCTCCTGCTTGAGAAGCTCGTGAACCTTGTCGGTCGCTGTAGATGTCATGCTAACAAGCTTTGTCTCAACTGCAGATTGCTCGTTCTGCTCGATCATATATCCTCACCCTTCCAAAAGGAATTGATTGCTCAGTTCCTTTGTTTTCTGTAACTGTTTACTGGACATTTACGCATTTCTCTTGCTTTAGAATTATAACCTACCTAAGATGGAGCGTCAAGCTGATAGCAATGATTAGTAGGGCTTTTCCATTCTCAGACATGTTATACTATTATAAAAAAGATACGTTTGAGGAAAGGAACACATGCAACAAGGCCAGGAGAACATCCCATCCTATCCATCGTCCCCCTATCTTCCCATTGAAGATTACGCAGTCATCGGCGACCTGCATACCGTTGCATTAGTGGGCAAGAACGGCTCTATCGACTGGTGCTGTCTGCCAAATTTTGACTCGCCAAGTGTCTTCGGTGCTCTGCTGGATGCCAATAAGGGTGGCTTCTTCCGCATCGCACCACCCTATGTACCGGGCATGAGCCGTAAGCAACTCTATCTACCGGACACAAACATTCTTATCACACGCTTTCTGAGCGTAGATGGCGTTGGTGAGGTCATTGATTTTATGCCTATCAAGGTAGTGGGAAGTCTGCGCCACCAACACCATATTTTTCGCTCGGTCAATGTGGTGCGTGGTTCGCTCAACTTTGAGGTGATATGTAGGCCTGCCTTTAACTATGCACGCGATAGTCATACCGTCACAGTGTCTCCAGAGGGTGCAATTTTCCATAGTAAGCTCCTGAAGCTGAGATTGGCTGCCACAGTGCCACTTGAGCAGGATGAGCAGGGGGGAGTATGCACTACGTTAACACTACATGAGGGTCAATCTGCCTACTTCTTACTTGAAAGTGCTAAAGACCGTGAAGTTGCTACGCAACGTCTCTCAGCCCGTCAATTCCAAGCGGTGTTTCTGGAGACGAGGAGTTTCTGGCACAATTGGATTGCACAATGTCAGTATCAGGGTCGTTGGCGTGAGGTAGTGCATCGTTCGGCTCTCGTTCTGA
>JAFATZ010000261.1 GCA_019243675.1 Ktedonobacteraceae bacterium
GATGCCTGCTTTCTCCAGGTAAGTGAGCATTTCATCAATCACAGCGAGAGCCGACGAAAGCCACGGTTCATTACTAGCAATGGGGTCGAGAAAGTTATGTGGATACCACGTCAGGCCGGCTGCTTGTGGTGCAATGAAGACGAAGCCTGCTGCATCAAACTCAGTGGCTAGTCCCAGGATATCTTGCGCTGGAGCGCCACGACCATGCAGCAGCACCATCGCTGCTCGTGCTTGATCCAGCGGTGTACCCGCTAGGAAAACTGGTTGACCCGTGTGTGGTCCTGAGACTGTTGTCGTCAATGTGGTCATGATTTGATCTCCTCATTATGCCACGCTGGTACTGTGACTGGAGGCAAAACACTCTCAATCTCGCTGCGACTAGCTTCTAGCCAAGGTGGAAGCATCAAGCGTTGACCCAGTGTGGCCATCGGTTCGTCAATAGCGAAACCAGGACCAGCCGTTGCAAGCTCTACAATGTGACCATCGGGGTCGGTCGTGTAGATACTTTTGAAGTAGATGCGGTTCAGCACAGGCGTGACACGTAGACCACCTGTTACCAGTTTCTCACGCCATGCGAGTTGCGACTCTTCATCGGAGACAGCAAAGGCATAGTGATGCGTCTGTCCAGCACCCATATGTACACGGACTTCTTTGCCAGGCTTGCGCTCAAAGTACGTAATTATGGTCCCTGGTCGCCCCTCACCCGCACCCCAATACCAATGAGCCGAAGTGGGATCGTCAAAGTTTGAGGTCATCTTCACCCGTCGCAACCCCAACAAGCCACCGAAGAATTCGTGCGTGCGCTCAATATCGGAACTGATTGCCGTGATGTGATGCATACCCTGCTTGAGGGCCATGTCACTGCTGATGTGTGCTACAGGCTCGGGCCAGGTTTCGGCATGAATACGTTGCTCATCGCGGTTGCTGACCAACATCTTTGCTGGTGGTTCGCGAAAGGTAGTGCCGAAGGTATCAGCACTTTCATCAATTGTCCAGCCCGGTCCCATCGTCGCGATCTCCACAATGGTCCCGTCGGGATCGTTGAAGTAGATGCTCTTAAAGTAGTGTCGGTCGAGCGGGCCATCGACGGCAATACTTAGGTCATTCAGGCGGCGTTTCCACTTGAGTAAACCATCATAGTCTTGTACAATAAGCGCAAAATGGTGTGTACCCCCAATACCTGGGTGACCCTTCGCTGCCCCGGGCCATACAAAAAAAGTGACAACAGAGCCAGGATGACCTATCTCATCACCAAAGTACAGATGATAGCTACTGGGATCATCGAAGTTTACTGTCTTCTTCACAAAGCGCAGTCCCAGGATGTGGGTGTAAAAATCTATGGTTCGCTGAGCATTTGCACACACGATAGTGATGTGGTGCAGCCCTTGAATCGGTGTAAGGGACGACATGTGATTCACCTCAGAGAGTTTGCTAGAGTGAGTTGTGCGCAGGTCTTTCTTACGAAGAATACATGGTAAGAAGTTTACCACATCTCTTGAAATCTTGCTGGGTGGAAAGAGATACGCATTTAAAAAAAGGCTATATTTTATGGATGTGTTGATGTAATATATAAACATTGCAGTAACATGTTATTGCAATATTACGACAAAGTTGACCTTGTTGAAATATGAAGGGGCTTGGTATAATCTAGAGCGTGTGGCTTACGAGCGATACGCCATGTGCAAGTTTTTTGCGTTTGCTGCGGCGAGCAAAAAAGGGAAAAAAGGTGAGGGCGTATGAGCGTTACTACTGCTATGTCTGGTTCTCTCAAGGACTTCAGCCTGATAGAGGTGTTGCAGGTGGTCGAACTGGGTGGCATGACAGGGGCAATCCATTTGAAGCAGCCTGAAACTGGGCACGTGGGGATTCTCTACTTCAACGAAGGCAAATTGGCGAACTGCAGTGAGTTAGTCCCCGGTGCATTAACGCTTGGTAATGTGCTACAACAGTTGGCAATGACCACACACCAGCACATTGAAGATGCGTTTAAACAGCAGTTGCACGATGCCTTCGGCAAGCGTATTGGTGAGCGCTTGGTGGCGATGCGAGTCATCTCTGAGAAGCAGTTGATGGAGGCATTACGCACAAAGGCATTGTGGACCGCACGCGAGTTGGCCCTCTGGCAAGATGCCAGCTACCAGTTTATTGCTAGTCCGCGTATTGAGAAGCTTCTTCCCCACGGTGACCCTTGCCTGGATATTGAGGTCGTGCCCGTCACTATGGAGATGGTATGCTATAGCGATGAATGGGAAGAGTTGCGTACCTACCTTCCTCAAGGCATGCGTACAGCACTGCAATTATCGCTGTTTATCCCTCAGTCCACGCACTTTGATGTTCGTTCTATTGAGCTTATTACACGTGTTAATCTGTATCGCAGAGTGCGAGGTATTGCTACAGGTCTGCGCAGACCTGAATTAGACGTTGCACGCGACCTTGCCAAACTGATACAGCAACAGTTTGTGTGCCTTGTTCAAGAGACTCCTGCACATCAGAACGGTCATGGACACTATAATCGTAGTCCACACCTTGATCCTACTGAGCGGCTACACCTTGAAAATTTTGAATTATTTAATCTGCTTGAGCGCATGGAAGTGGAATGGGATAAACATCGTACGCCCATGGAGCAGTTACCTGCACTCCTGCGTTTCGTTAACTGGACGATGGAGGCGCTGGGCGAGGCTTGTCGTAAGAATGAGACAGAGCTAGACCCTAACACGCTGCAAACGCTCCTCATCGATGAGGGAGTCTCGCATCTGGGGAACTACGAATTTCGCGTTGAGCACAACCGTATCGATGTCGAAAGCTTTACGACTCTGTGTAATGAAGTGTTCGGGGGAGACATACAGAAGTCATCAGTCTTCTACGATGAGGCTTCTAGGGTGTTACAGCAGATGCTCAGTCGTATCTTTGAGTTGATTAATGCGCGCATTGCTAGTCCGCACGAACGGTTGGAAAATCAGGAGGTATGGGAGGCTATGTTCGAGCAATTCGCACTACGCCGCTAGTGCAAATTGCTCGAACCCTGAATTGCCCACTCACGCAGTCTCTATTGTGGGACTCGCCTGCTCTGCTGGTTGTTCAGGTGCAGGCTCTGCGAAGTCGCTCTCTTGCGCCGGACGCTTGAAGATGTAGTAGGCGGTGATTGAGGTAAGCGGCTGAATGCCAACTAGTTCCCATCCCTCACGGCCCAACGTATCCATATAGCGGCGGACAAAAGTACTATGCCGCTCGTTGGTCATCATCGTCTTAACGCCCTCGCACGATATATGGCCCCGATAGTCGATGTAGACAACTTTATAAGCCCATTGGCTCACGGTGTTCCTCCTTCTTCTTCTTTTGTGGAGCATCTCTGGGACACGTAGGGTTCCACAATCAGCGTGCCCCAGTTGTAGATGCTGTACTTGCAGACTCTGCTGCATAGTTGTAAGTATAACCGTGAGTGGAGCGTATGACACCGCCATTTTCGCTAGTTTTTGCAGCAGTGGCTATACAGGCGGGAACCTGTTGGTTTCTACAGGGGACACTACGCGACCGCGAGGAACTGCCATGCTGACCAAGTCAGTTCTTGCTTGCACTAGCAGCAACTTTGCTCTCATTGGCTGTCTTCGCCTCTGAGGATTTACTCTCTGTCGGCTTACTCTCGACTTTGCTCTCGCCCGACTTACTTTCGGTTTTGCTCTCGGTGGTAGTACCTTCGGTCTTTTCGCTCTTCTTGCTGTCACCATTAGTAGGTGGGACAGAGCCATGACCATGATCAGTCTTGTAGAAACCAGAGCCTTTGAAGACGATACCGGCGGGATAGAGGACGCGGTGGATATGCTCACCGCACGCGGGACATTCGGTTAAAGTTTCGTCAGTCATCTTTTGCCACACTTCAAAATTGTGGTGGCATGTATTACAGAGATACTCGTACGTTGGCATAGAACCCAATCACCTCTTAGAAAAACTTGGCAAGAAAACCCTATGATTCAAGAACGTAGCAGAAACAGCATTTTATTCCCCATCTATTCCACGCGCCCTATGTACTCTTTGACCTTTTCTGCAGCGTCACGATTCATACCATCGAGAGCCGCCAGTTCATCAAGACTGGCAGCGCTAATAGCCCTCACCGAGCCGAAATGCTTCATCAATGCCTGTTTGCGCTTCGGGCCGATGCCCGGTATCTCGTCAAGGATTGACTTGAACGTGCGGTCAGAGCGTAGCTTGCGATGATAGGTAATGCTGAAGCGGTGCGCCTCGTCACGAATACGCTGCAGCAGGTACAACCCTTGCGAGGAGCGCGGCAAGATGATAGGCTCGGGTGAGCCAGGGATATAGATTTCTTCCTGGTAGCTCGATTGTGTATGGTCTTGCTTGACCAGTCCTATCGTAGCAATATCTAGGTGCAGTGCTTGCATGA
>JAFATZ010000358.1 GCA_019243675.1 Ktedonobacteraceae bacterium
GATCCATCTGGCCGATCTCAAAGGTAAGTCGATAATGCTCAACTTCTGGGCTTCATGGTGTACTGGCTGCATCGAGGAGGCACCTTTCTTACAGAAGACGCTGCTCACCCTACAGTCGCAGGGTATTGTTTTTGTGAGTATCGACGGGCAGGAGAAGGCTAGTGATGCACTTGCATTCATAAAGAAGTACAATCTTGTCTCTCTTGATGTGCAAGACACGCCAGACGGCTCGACTGCGATCAGTTATGGTGTTACAGGCTTCCCTGAAACCGTATTTATCAATCGAACTGGTATGGTAGTGGCCAAGTGGATTGGCCCTCTCAACCAACAGGGTTTGCAGCTCGAAATGGCAAAGATGACGCGCTAGAGATGCTAGAGATTCGCTTGATTGTGCGTGCTGCACACATACTGGCTGCTGCTACCTGGGTTGGTGGGAGCTTGATGTATCTCGTGGTGGTAGTTCCAGCTCTACGTAGGGGCCCGATTGATCGTGCCCCAGGTGTAGCAGCGCAGGTAGCGGCGCTATTCAAACAAGTGGTAAACATCTGCATTTGGGTGCTGCTGCTGAGCGGCGTCTATCTTACCTTTGATCGCTTAACTCAGACCACGCTTGGCATACCTTATATAGTAGTATTATGTGCAAAGATTGGCGCAGCACTTGCTATGTTTGTGTTAGCAATCTATTTAGGGCAGAGTAATATTCGGCGGCTGGTAAAGCGCTCGACGCCTCTCTCTAGGGCTGCGCCGCAACTTATGCTAGCCTTAGGTATACTAGTATTTGTACTTGGTGCAATACTCAATACTATATATGAAACGAGTATTGCACAACATTAATACTTTTCTTCCTCGCCGCCGTAAGTGGTGAGCAAAATGGAGGTTTATTGTGCAGCCTGCTCTGACCGTGCCAACGCGCAAGCGCATCCCTTGGAGCTTCGTGCTCGCAGGCATCGCCATCTTTGGCGCTATATTTTATCTTATTTACGCCAATACTCAGGCCAATGCAGTCTACTACTTGACTGTATCTGAACTGAGACATTGTACGATCTGCACGGTCCAATCGGTGCGTGTCGCGGGTGTTGTGCAGGACGGGTCAATTGTGCGCGACGACCAGCGGCAGTTGATCTCGTTTGTCATGAACGACGGTAAGCAATCCTTGCCCGTTGCGTATACGGGCGTGGTTCCCGATATATTTCGTCCCGGCATCCAGGTCGTGGTAGAGGGACATTATAGCGGCCAAGGACCATTCCAAGCACAGACATTGCTCGCCAAGTGCCCATCAAAGTTCACCACATCGACAACGCACTAGAGGGTCCAGGGGTCTCCCTGGCGGGGTTTGGGGTGTCCCCAAATCCTCACTTCTTAAGCGGATTTGGCATAACTTGAAGCTTTTAAGGAATAGCCGTGTATTTCTCAGACCTTGGTACCATTGCTCTCATCCTTGCACTTTGCTTCGCCCTCTATGCTCTCATTGCAGCAGTGCTCGGAGCCATTCGTGATAGTGCGCCACTCATAGCAAGTGCGAAGCGCAGCGCTCTGATGGTCACATTCTTTCTACTCGTTGCCTCTGCTGCCCTGATTGCTTCATTCCTGACGCACGACTTTGGAGTGAACTACGTTGCGCAACACTCTAATCTTGCTATGCCGTGGTACTACACGACGGCTGCCTTTTATGGTGGACAAGAGGGATCACTGCTCTATTGGGGTTTGATGCTCGCGGTTTTTGCGGCCATCTTTGTTTTGACCTCCAGACGTGTCTCGGCTGCGCTGGTACCGTACGTTATCGCAACGCTAATGGGCATTGAGGCGTTCCTCCTGCTCATGTTGATGAGTGTCTCCAATCCCTTTGTACGTGTTCACGGCGCGCCACCACCCGACGGCAACGGGCTTAACCCACTCTTGATGGACCCCGGCATGCTGATACACCCGCCCATGCTGCTGATGGGGTACATGAGTTTTGCGGTTCCCTTCGCCTTTGCGGTTGCGGCGCTGATTAAGGGCGAATTGGGTAGCGAGTGGCTGCGTACTATCCGGCGCTGGACGCTGGCTTCGTGGTCAATTCAAACAACGGGACTCATTCTGGGAGCATGGTGGGCCTATCACGTTCTGGGCTGGGGCGGCTACTGGGGTTGGGATCCAGTAGAGAATGCCGCACTCCTGCCGTGGCTCACTGCGACGGCGTTTCTACACTCGACAATGGTACAAGAGCGGCGCGGCATGCTCAAGGGCTGGAACCTGTGTCTCGTCATCGCTTCGTTCGCCCTCTCCATCTTCGGCACTTTTGAGGTGCGTAGCGGCATTATCAACTCGGTACACTCCTTTGCCTACTCAGCAGTCGGTCCCTATTTTCTTGCCTTTCTGTTTATCATCCTTGTTTTCTCAACTGCACTCTTCTTGTGTCGTCTGCCGAAACTGCGCCCTGAGCACGAGTTCGATTCGGTGCTGTCGCGTGAAGGCATTTTCCTGCTCAACAACCTACTGCTGCTAGGTGTGACCTTCGCGACGCTGTGGGGAACACTCTTTCCTCTCATCTCTGCCGCCTTGGGCAAGCAGACTATGACTGTTGGGCCACCATTTTACAATCATGTCAACGGTCCTCTGCTGGTCTTGCTTATACTCGCTATGGGCGTCGGACCTTTGCTAGCTTGGCGACGCACCTCCACGCATGCACTATGGCGCAATCTGAGCGTTCCGGCTGTCGCTGCGGCCCTCTGCGCTGCTGTGCTACCTCTACTCGGTGTGAACGATGTTGCTGCCAATATCGGCTTCTCGATTTGCATGTTTACCGCCGGAGCGATTCTCTATGAGTTGTGGCGCGGCGTACGCGTACGTCATGCCCACGGTGAACCATACCTGCTGGCTCTATATATGCTCTTCAATCGCTACAGGCAGCGCTACGGCGGCTATCTCGTCCATCTGGGACTGGTACTGTTAGCAGTAGGCGTCATTGGCTCGCACTTCTTCCAAGTACAGCAAGACGCCGTGCTCAAGTCTGGACAGGAGATGAGCATCGCAGACTATCGCCTAGTCTATCTTGGCAATATTGATATGCAAGAACCTGCTAAGCAAAGCATCACAGCGCAATTACAAATCTGGCGTGATGGACAACTCCAGCAGTATATTTACCCTGGACGCGTGTTCTATCATAATTTCGCCGACCAGCCTGTGAGCCAGATTTCAATTACCACTTATGGCATGGTCGACCTGTACGTCTTCCTTGCAAACTGGGATGGAGCGGGGCAGGCTACCATACGCGTCTTCGTCAATCCCCTCGTCCCGCTCGTCTGGTATGGTGGGCTACTGATGCTGCTTGGTGGCATTACCTGCTGGTGGCCCCAGCGACGCAAAACCTTGATGCACAGGAGTATAGCACAGCCTCAACTTGCGAAAGAGGTCGCAGTATGAAACTAGTACAGCAGAAACGTGCATTGCTCGTGGTGCTTGCTGCCGTAGCCTTGCTGGCAGTTGTCTGGTCTTACACGCTATTCTTCTCTACCACGCATCAGACACTCGATCAGCGCGTGCAAGATGTAGCTTCGCAGTTGAAATGCCCCGTCTGCCAGGGAGAATCCGTAGCAGACTCGCCCTCGACGCTAGCACAGCAGATGCGTGCCATAATTCGACACAAATTACAAGCGGGACAATCCGAACAAGAGATTATCCAATACTTCGTCAACAGTTTCGGCGAGCAGATTGTATGGTCGCCACCCTGGCAAGGCTTCTCGCTGCTGGCGTGGCTAGTGCCTATTGCTCTGATACTCGCTGGTGCGCTGCTACTCTTCATAGTCTTGCGCAATTGGGCATTGCAATCTGCGCCTGTTTTTGCCCCCAAATCGGTAGGGGCCCGATTTACCGTGCCCACAGAGACCAACCAAGACGACCTCACGCGTTACCCAACACAATCGGTAGGGGCCCGATTTATCGTGCCCACAGAGGCCAATCAGGACGACCTCACGCGTTATCGCATACAATTAGAGCAAGAACTTGCAGAGGACGAT
>JAFATZ010000370.1 GCA_019243675.1 Ktedonobacteraceae bacterium
TGGGCTGTAAATAGCGCATGATGTATGAGGCTCCTCCCCCTCGTCCGCTTCCTACTTCTAAAACATCAAGACCTGAAAGGTCTATACTCCCGATCACATGGTGGTACAACTGAGTACAGTAACGGTTCACCTCATCTCTCTCGTGCAGTTTTATCTCTACAGCATTACGCTTAAGGTCTGCGTAGCCATAGTTCATAAAGACCATACATCCTTCTGTATCCAACGCTGATAACCCTTGATACATCATTCTCACTACGAAGCGCCTTATGCGGGGAGAAATACTACAGGCGAAATCGAAAATGCTTGTTAACATAGCCCCTCCTTGTCACCTATCTGCATTGTCTATAGTCAGGGGATGTAAACGACTCGCAAGAAGTCTCTTATTTACATTCACATCTTAAAACAACTTGAGGACGGCATGCAAGGTTTCTCTTTCATTTGCCTCGCTAGGTGTGGTATACTTCAGTTGCGACCCCCCCCAGTGGGATAGGATTTAGGGAAGGAGTATGTTGATGCGTGCAGACAAACAAGAGGTTCTCAAGCGCTGCAACTACATTGATGGGCACCTAAAAGGCATTCGTAAGATGATTGAAGAGGACAAATACTGCGTCGATATTCTACGTCAGACATACGCAGTGCGTAAAGCCATCGAGAAGCTTGAGGCCATGATTCTTGAGAATCATTTGCAGACATGTGTACCTGAAGGGATCAATAGTGGTAGGACAGAGGCTATTGTTGAAGAGTTGGTGCAACTTTACTCTCTAGCAGCAAATCGCTAATACACAAATAAAGAGGATACTGTTGATGAGTTCTAACATACTTAGAACTCATCAACAGTATCCTCTTTATTTGAAGAAGCCGCGTGTGCGCTTCAATGGACTAGTACGTTTAGCAAAGGTGTTGTAGGCTGCAACGGTGACCACACCGTAAATGAGGTGAGGAATCAGGTCGGAGGCCCAATCGGACACTCCCCATTTAGTGGGATTACTTACACCTAAAACCACGGTGGGCACGTCGCTAGCTGCCATAGCGGCCAAGCCGATCCCCACAGCAGAACCTAATCCAGGCATATCATCTCGTGACTGCAGTAGTCCAAAGATCATGCCAACTCCAAGCCCATTCACATATCCTAACAACGCTCCTAACCCGCTCTCGCGGTTTTGTGCCACCTCGTCATGAGAGCCTACGCCTTGCGTAGAGAGAGGAAGACCTACCTTGCTAGCGAGTATACCAGCTATTTTGGCAGGTGTAGTACTTGTCGGACGGCCGCGCAGAGCCATATCTCCATAGGTGGTCACGTTAAGTGCCACTGTCCCTATTGCTCCAGCAGCCGCACCGATGAATGCGTTGCGCAACATAGCTATCATCCTTTCGTGTGATGTGTGTTTCGCACAAAAAACTTCTGTGCTATCTATACTGAACACGAAAAAGATAGTGGCGTTGTTTCAGGACCGTCCTCGTTAGGTGAGCGGCTCGAGTTGAATTCTTTTTTTAAATTTTTAAGTCTTTATTTAAGTTGCAATTCTTGTCAAGAAGTGATATTGTAGATCAGCTAAGGTACTGGGACGCTCCTATTATATATCGGATCAACTTAGAGAGGAACATTGTACACTGCAATGAGTGCAGCACAACATGGAGACAGCAAAACAGAGACGTGGCGTGATCTATTAGGACAGATCATTGAAAATCCCCATATGAGACAACACCTTGCCAGAGAGACACGGGTGCATCCAGTCACTCTCACACGATGGGCAAAAAATGAGTCGAAACCTCGCGAACAAACGATACGTCTGTTACTCAAAGCACTACCTCCTGACTTGTACAAGCCATTTATTTCATTGCTCTCAGTGGATTTTCCAAGTTTTTCCTTTACCCAGCAGGATGGCATAACACCTACCAGAACGCATGAGATGCCGCTCGAGTTCTATGTGCGCGTTCTCAGTGCTCACGCCAATACTCCCCACTCGTTGTATAGGTGGACAATGTACGACCTCATTCTCCAGCAGGCTATTGAGCATCTTGATCCGGAGCGCATAGGCATGTCAGTGAACATTGTGCACTGCGTTTCTCCTCTGCGCGGAAGCAAGGTCCGCAGCTTGCGCGAAGTGACAGGTGTGGGAACACCACCTTGGAGTAGAGACGGGGAACAGAAACCAATCTTTCTCGGAGCTGAATCTCTTGCTGGCGCTGCCGTAACTAAATGTCGACCAGTTTGCGTTCAAAGCCGTCAGGAGAGCCAAACTTCTTTCTTGGTGCATTGGCTAGAATGTGAGCAGAGTGCCGCTGCCTATCCAATCATGCATAAGGCGAAGGTGGCAGGCTGCCTGCTTGTTTCTTGTACCGTGCCTTCTGTGTTTACAGAAACCCACTTAGTCGCGCTTGAAAGGTATGCTCATCTGATGGCACTTGCATTCGAGCCAGAGGAATTTTTTGCTATCGAAGACCTCGAACTGCGTCTCATGCCCTCTTATGAGGTACAATTGCCGCTTCTGCGTACCTTCGGCCCACGACTGTCTCAAAAGTTCTCAGAGATAGCGTATGCGGGAAGTCCTATTACTCCTGTTCAGGCTGAAGAGATAATATGGCAGGAAATAGAAGAGGAACTTGTACAGCTTCTACAGACGGGAAGCTAAAACGAGCTAGCAAACAAGGAGAAATATTTTATGTCAACGTCACAGGATCAATCTGGAAGCCAAGCTGACAACACCTATGTGATCAATTCTGCAGATGCTGCCGAGATGGCACGGCTGATGCGCCAGGATCAGCTTGTCACACAGGGAATGGGTGGACTCTTTCCTGAAGGGATTGATCTGACAGATGTGCATCGCATGCTCGATATTGCTTGTGGCCCTGGAGGCTGGGTACTTGAGACGGCATTCGCACACTCTGATATTGATGTTGTGGGAGTAGATATCAGTGAGAGGATGATTGCCTATGCCACTGCTCAAGCGAAGGTGCAGGGATTAGAGAACGCCAGCTTTCGAGTGATGAACGCACTCAAGCCTCTCGACTTTGCCGATGGCTCTTTTGACCTGGTGAATACTCGCTTGATTGTGGCATTTATGTTACCTCAGAAATGGCCTTGGTTCATACAAGAGTGCCTACGCATCTTGCGGCCTGGAGGCATCTTGCGCTTCACTGATCTTGAGTGGGGCTTGTCGAACAAAGCTGCCTTTGAGAAAACCTGTGGACTCTTTAATCAAGCTTTGCGCAAGGCAGGGCAAAGTTTTTCTCCCAATGGACTACATATGGGTCTTCTGCCTATGTTGCGCCGCTTCTTACAGGATGCAGGATGCCACAACATTGGGCGTCTGGCTCATGTGATTGAATTCTCCTATGGCACAGAAGCTCATGATGGCTTCTATCACGACCTGGCAGTTGCCTTCAAACTGCTCCAGCCCTTTATCACCAAGTGGCAGGTTGCCACACAAGCAGAGTTGGATGTGTTGTATCAACAAGTGCTGCTAGAGATGCAGTTGGAGGATTTTTGTGCAGTCTGGATACTGCTCACAGTGTGGGGCTATAAGCCAGGATAGAGGTGCTATTTTATATATCTAATTGAAGCGAAAAACCCCGCTTCTACGTGTTAATAGAGAGCTCTACATTAGCGTTCTAACGAAAGAGGAGGGCATAAATCTATGGATATCACGTTGGGAGCTTTAGTTGTTTGGATTATTATTGCTCTACTTGTAGGTTTCCTAGGTGAGTTGATCGCTGGCCGACGCGCACCAGATGGGATTATTGGTGCAGCCATTCTAGGATTTATCGCCATTTTCCTGATTGTCGGCGTATTGCATTTCTCCATTACTGGCGAACCTACGATAGCAGGCGTACCATTAATCAGTTCTATTATTGCTGCTGCTTTGCTCGTAGCTCTGTGGAGTGCTGTTGCCTATCACCGCCTCTATCGTCCCTACTATAATCGCTATTATCGTCGTGGAGGGTATGTGCGTCGCCCACGCCGTTTCCGTTGGTTCTAGTAACTTTGTAGATCGTCGCGCAAGAAATTCATCTGTCTTGCTCTTGACTTTTGGGCAAAAGGGGGATTATACTCATGGTATGAGCAGGATATCCCCCTAGGGGGGTGGGTAGATGGCTCGAAAGAAAGTTGTGGACTAGATGTCTCATCCAGTGAAGGATGCAGCACGTGATGATATTGCCAAGCGTCTTGCTCGCGTTGCTGGTCATGCTAATAGTCTCAAACGCCTTTGGGACGAAGGGCGCGATTGTGATGAGATATTGACCCAGATTGCGGCTGTCCGTGCTGGGCTTGATCAGGTGGGCAGGACAATTCTGGAACGGCATATTGACCATTGCGTCACCAAGGCTGTTGAGCGTGGTTATGCCGATGAAGCGATCCGTGAACTGAAAGATGCACTCGATCGTTTCATTTAGTCCCTTGTACAGAAAGGTAAAGGATTCTTCCTATGGACCCCGACGGTAGTCAGCCTCCCAGTTGGTGGAGGCGTCTACGGCGATTCGTAGGACAAGCGACTAGGAGCTGATAGCTGACTGTTTTCTCTCGTTTCTCCGCTATCACCTCACGCCTCGCTTTCTTACGAATCTACACAACTGAAAGCGAGCAGTGTGAGGTATTGAGTCTCTCCATTGGCCCGTCCGGCTTACTCGGACACTGGTGAATCTCTTCCTCTCACTCCTCTCTAGTAATGCTGTTTTGTGGGCGATGACAAAATACTAGTCGGTTGCCTGCATCATGGTATGTACTCAGGATTTCTCACATGTATGGTTGCTCTCTACTTGGAGCCAGCTATGTATAGGTTTCTGATTGCCTTAAGCGCCCTGTACCCTGAAGTAGAGAAATCCTCGTCTATCATACCTTCTTCCCGTTAAGAGTAAGGGAGAAGGAAAACAGATGAAATGGAGGACTATTCCCATGTCCATGATTAAAGATCCAATCTCCCTGACTGCACAGAAGATGCAGACAGCCCACCTGGACGCGGCGCACATTGGTGATATTGAGGGAGCCTGGGGGATCATTCACCAGGATGATATCGCGCCACGCACGACTTGGTTCGCACGGCTGCTCACACTGCTGGTTATCATGGGGCCAGGCCTGATCACGATGGTAGGTGACAACGATGCAGGCGGAGTCCAGACCTACCTGCAAGCTGGTCAGAACTACGGCACCAGCTTGCTGTGGACGTTACTACTGCTGATCCCTGTGCTCATTGTAAATCAGGAGATGGTGGTACGGCTCGGTGCGGTCAGTGGCGTCGGTCATGCTCGCCTGATCTTCGAGCGCTTCGGCAAGTTCTGGGGCATGTTCTCGGTCGGTGATCTTTTTCTCCTGAATTTTCTGACCATCGTCACCGAGTTTATCGGTTTTGCTATGGCCTTGCAATACTTTGGGGTAAGCCCTTACATTTCGGTCCCTCTGGCAGTACTGGGACTGATTGCTATCACTGTGACTGGCAGTTTCCGTCGCTGGGAGAGCGTCATGTGGCTCTGCGCCATCGTCAGCTTTCTAATGATCCCACTGGCCTTGATTCCGCATCCCGCACTCGGACCCATCGTGCATGACACTTTTCTTCCGGGTGTACGCGGGGGGCTCAACGGGACAGCGCTGCTGACCATTATCGCGATCGTAGGGACGACTGTGGCTCCTTGGCAATTGTTCTTCCAGCAGTCCAATGTGGTTGACAAGCGTCTCACCTCGCGTTGGATCAAACATGAGCAGCTTGATACGGTTATCGGTTCATTTATCACCAATATTACAGCGGGGGGGCTGATCGTTGCGGCTGCTTTTGTCTTTAGCGGGACGAAATTCGATAACAACTTTGTGGATGTGTTGACGAGTGCTAAAGCGATGGCACAACTTGGCCATCCGAATATGGGGGCGGTCCTAGCCATTATCCTGCTGAACGCCAGCATTGTGGGTGCCTGCGCGGTCACACTCTCGACCTCATATGCCTTCGGTGATACGTTCAGAGTCAATCATTCGCTCCATCGTAAGTTGAGTGAGGCAAAGTTCTTCTATGGCACCTATGCCGCCATCATTACGGTGGCTGGCACGATCGTACTCATCCCAAATGCGCCCCTCGGTCTGTTGACACTAGCGGTGCAGGCTCTGGCAGGAATTTTGCTGCCGAGCGCCACTGTCTTCTTAGTGCTGTTGTGTAACGACCGTGCGGTCCTAGGCCCTTGGGTGAACAAGCCCTGGCTCAACGCTGTGGCAGCCGTTATCGTCGGCACGCTGGTAGTCCTCTCGCTGATCCTAGCGACTACCACTTTCTTCACTCTCAGCGGTGCTGCCACCATCAAGCTCTCGATTGGGCTGGGCGTGGCTCTTGTCGTCGTGCTGATGGTGATGGGTGTCGTCTTGCTGGTGCAGCGCATACGCCAAGGAGCAGATCCAGAGGAGATTGCCCTCTCACGTATGGAGAAAGAGACCTGGCAGATGCCGCCTCTGGCAGAACTGACCAAGCCGGTCTGGTCAATGACGCGCAAGGTGGGCATGTTCACGCTGCGCATCTACCTGGTTATTGCGGTAGTGCTGATGGTGGTCAAGGTCATCCAACTGGCCACGGGACACTAAGCTTATGTATCATAAGTGTGCTGCAACAAAGCAGCAACTTCCTCTTTGTTCGGCCTGCGCCAGGTGTCCCAAAGAAATGAGGATAACATTGAGAATAGAAGCACCATATGGTGCTTCTATTCTTGTGTTGTCGCATGCCTGGACAGAAGAAAGGAGCTGAAATTGGCCACGCTCTCCATATCTCCTTCGTCTAGCATATTTACGATGCGTTTAACGGCTATGCGGCGTGGCTGACCAGGCGTAGAGGGCAGGGTGAAGCCGATAGCGCTGGTTGCCACCTGTGGCTCGCGCTCGCTGCGAATCTCTTCAGCCATGAACTCAAGAAGGTCTGCTATATCCAACTCTAAGGCACGAGCGAGGCTTTCCAGGACCTTGGAAGAGGGATATTTTTGTCCTCGTTCAATTTCTCCAACATAGATCTCCGAGAGGCCCGCCTTGTCTCCCAACTCTTTGATCGTCAAATGGCGGTCTTGACGCTCTCGACGTATAACCCTGCCTATGATCTCCTGCAAATCAGTCACAATGAAGAGTCCTTCCTATGCTTTAAGCATAACTATCAAAAACATATGCTCACAGCAGGTCTATATACTAGTAATATAAACTATTAGCATGTTATAGTCAAGGCAGGTAATCTTTATAAGGATATCATGTTTGGTTGTGATAGATGTGAGCGTAGCCCACACGTACCACAATAAAACATCTACTGTCCCTGTAGGGGACACGAGAAGGAGAAGCTATGTTTGCAGGATCACCGTTTTCCCAACGGATGGAAAAGCCAGAGGGGCGTATGGCCGTTCATATTCCAATGGTCTATGAAAAGGCGGAGCCGATGCGCTGGGAATACTATGTGTTGACAATAGATACGCGTGAGCACTCATTAGTAGATGCAGAGCGTTTGAACAAACTGGGAAGAGAAGGGTGGATACTGGCGGGCATATTAGATGAAAAGGAAAGAGGCTCACTCGTCCATTACTACTTTGTCCGCCAAGCTACTGAGTGAGCAGTGCTTTGTTGGTTACGAGTATAAGATCAATAGAACACAATGGAGGAGATTTATGATGGCATCGAGTCTTTTTGTCCCCACCGTGGTAGAAACGACCGGACGTGGTGAACGTGCCTACGACATTTTCTCACGCCTGCTCAAAGAACGCATTGTTATGGTCAACGGCCAGATTGAGGATAGCATGGCCAGCCTGATTGTGGCACAACTGTTGTTTCTTGCCGCTGAGGATAGTAAGCGAGAAATCAATATGTATATCAACTCCCCTGGCGGAGCGGTGAATGCGGGTTTAGGGATCTATGACACCATGCGCAGCATTCCTTGCCCGATTGTCACAACATGTGTTGGCTATGCTGCTAGTTTTGGGACGATCCTGCTCATGGCTGGTGACCCTGGTCGGCGTCATTCATTGCCACATGCACGCATTCATATGCATCAGCCCTTGCAAGGAGGGCTGAGTGGGCAGGCAACCGATATAGATATCCACGCACGCGAAATTTTGCATCTGCGTGACGAACTTAACAATATCATTCACTATCATACCGGTCAACCACTCGACCGTATTAGACACGACACTGATCGTGACTTTTTCATGAGTGCTATTGAGGCCAAGGAGTATGGTATTATTGATGAGGTGCTTGCATTAGCCGAGAAGTGATAGAGAATTGCAGGCAAGATGTATGTCTTGCCTGCAATTCTCTGTTGTGTTTCCTCTTGCTAAGAAATATCTTCTTGAGAGATATCTTCTTGCAGCAATTCTTCTTCCAACTGTCGCCATACCAGTTCGTCAGCTTGAAGATTGTTGAGATATTCTCCCCTTCTAGAAGCCTCTATCATGCTATTAGCCACTCGTTGGCGGAAATTAACAAATAACTTTTTCTGTTCCTGCTCGGAGCGTATCATGCATAGAGCGATATCCTTTGGCGCATAAAATTTTTCAGGGTCTAAGGCTAGAGCAAGTAAGTCTGCGTAACCCTGAGCTAAGGAAGAGCGAAATTGTGGTAAGAAATAGTTGTACTGTGTGCTAGAGATAAGAAATACGCCAGCAATGCGCCCCGCATAGAGGATAGGATAGACGGCAGCGCTCTTCTCGTTCTCCATACGGGTAGCAGGTAGGCTATACTCCTCGTCAAGGTTTTCGATAATGGCGGGGCGCAATAGTGCCACGACGTTTCCCGCCAGAGACTCTGCGCCCAAGAACACTCCCTTTTGTTCCAGATTACCACCCCAGGGAGGAGTGCCTCTTCCTATAATTTCGCGTAGGCTACGCACCTTGTTGTGTGGGCCGGAGGGTGGCATGCAGCAAATGACCCACATAACTATCCCCAATCGTTCTGGATCCAATTGGCCCATCGCCTGTTGGAGCACAAGATTACAAATGGACCAGAAGCGCAGGTGTGATGCTGAAGTTGCGAGGGCAATGAGAATCCTCTCGTAAAACTCTGTGTGGATTTCTTTAGAGGGGTCATGTTGTGTCTTTTCCGCGAACTCTTCAAACCCCTCTTCCTCCCTTATCAAATCAAGAAGTTGCTCTCGATACTGAGGCACCACTTCGAGTAAGCGACGAAGATTCTGACTACGGGGATCCGATTCGCCACTGACCCAGCGGCCCAAAGTAATAGTGCGTATTCCCAGTTCTTCAGCAATACGCTGTCTTTCTCTTGGATCGCGAATAACGATGCCCAACAGTTCACGCCAAGTCTGCGCTTCGTGTGTATCTTTTCTCCTATCTTCAAAAGTAGTCATCAAAGCACCTCCACCTCATCATTATAGCATTACTACTGACAAAGCGCTACTCTCTTTGTCCCTGCGCCTCGCGGCTCAACGAGGCAACAAGTGTGCCTAATACGGCCACGATAAGAATAATACCACGTAGAGGGGTCAATGCAGCAATGTGCTGTAGCAAAGCTACCACCAGCACTAGGGCAAGAACACCAATCAGTATAATCATATCGCCGACAATAAAGTTGTAGATTGCCTTGATGACATTCACGAGTGCAACTCTTTTCTAGCTGACGTGGCAGTAGTAGCCAGCACTTGTTGATGTTGCCTGATCTGTTTGAGCCATATAACAAAGGTGAAGGATGCTAACAGATAGAGGGCCACCAACCCTAGAAGAAAAGCGTCGGCAAATGGCCAATCAATGCCTAGCCCTTCACCTGCCCAAAAGGTGCCAAAGGAGGTAAGCATGATACCTACAATGAACTTGAGGGTATTCTCTGGCACGTGCTTGAGTGGTGCACGTATTAACGTGCCAAGAAGGATTACCAGAGCGCCTGCCACCAAAGCGCCAATGGTAGCTGAGGTGATGCCACACGTCTGCGAGCAAACGCTACTTGCCGCGCTACTGCCAAAAGTGATGACGATAAATGCCACTTCAAGCCCTTCTAAGAGCACTGCTTTATATGACAACGCCACACCAAAAGGCTGTATGTTCGATGCAACTGTGTCACCTCGCGCCCGTATCTCGGCCATATTCTCTTCGAAGATGGCTTCTTCATCATGTAGCGCCTTCAATCCACTGTAACGCAAAATGGCCTTCTTGAGCCACTTTAAACCAAAGAGTACGAGCAATACTCCCACAACGAGGCGCAGAATATCCAGAGGGACGAATCGAACAAGTGCCACGCCTAACGTTGCCACGATAAGTGCGAGTGTAACAGCAGCGGCGAAGGCACCGAGCAATGAACTGCGCCAATTAATAGTAAGTCCAACTACTAGAACGATGGTGAATGCTTCGACAAACTCCACTGCGGAAGCTAGAAATGCGGCTATAGCTACCGCCCATTGCATACATCTTCTCCTAATTGTTAAGCTTTTGTCGCAATCAACTGTAACCAAGTACGCGGCACTGCGTTCAGGCTCAACTCTTGTCCTGCCTGATACACAGCAGTTTCGAGCGCACTAGCTCCCAAGGCCAGCGGCACCCCTGGTAGCGCCCCTTCAATGAAGAGCCAGTAGTGCCCGAGGTCGTTCCATGCATCGAGCGAGAGAGGTACGTCGGTTTGTACCATATGGACACGATCAAAGCCAGCTTGCTGCAGGGTATGATCGTATTGTTCTGGCGTGAGCCACTGCCTTGCCGTCGCTTTGGCGGTACGTGACAACTGCACCTCTGGGTGTTCTTTTCTTAGCCAACCTACAGCCCTACGTACCCAGAGGCGATAGAAACGGTCAGTTCCTTCGACATAGGTTCCTTGGTAGAATGCGCTGTTACAGGCAAAAATACTGCCAGAGGTCAGGATAGCAGCCATTTCTCGAAATGCTGCAAGCTTATCAGCGACCAGATGAATCGCGTTGCAGAAGAAGGCCATGTCAACGTTCTCTACCACGCAAGACAGGTCGGATGCCTCTCCTTGTACGAAATCTACCCTGACATCCAGTCCCATTGCCTGTATGCCCTTTTTAGCACGGCGCAGAGCCTCTGCAGAGGGATCGACTCCTACTACATGTGTCTGAGCCAGCCAACCCTTACGCGCCAATTCCTCAATGATCAGCCGAGTCACTGCTCCTGTGCCACAGGCCATGTCTACGATAGTGAGTGGAGCAAGCTGTGGCTTTGCTGCCAGATGAACAAGCGCCTGTTGGACAAGTACACGATTAACCTCGACGTAGGATGCGTGAGCCGCGAACTGTTCAAAGGTAAATTGATTGGTTTCATCGGTCTCGATCAACCCCATGGGAATATCCTCCTCAGTAACAGTGTCGATGTTTATGTATTAGATGGAATTGATCTCCATCTTGTTTCACGAATTAGAGGTGCATTGATGCACCCCCATCGACAGAGAGGACCTGCCCTGTGATAAATCCTGCTTCTGGGGAGCACAAGAAGCCGATAGCGGCGGCAACCTCTTCAACGGTGCCTGGGCGTCCCAGTGGTGCTGCGTCAATTACGAATTTGCGCTGTTGTTCTGTTAATGTGGAGGTCAATTCTGTGGGAATGAAGCCAGGAGCGACGGCATTCACAGTGATGGTGCGACTGGCCATCTCACGAGCAGTGCTGAGCGTAAGAGCAACAATCGCAGCCTTGGATGCAGCGTAGTTTGCTTGTCCAGCAGGCCCAAGAAGCCCTGCTACTGAGGCAACATTGACGATACGTCCCCAGCGCGCCTTCATCATGCCGCGCAGCACTGCCCTGGTGCAGAGAAATGCTGAGCGTACGTTGCTATCCATCACATGCTCAAAATCGTTGAGAGACATTTGAACGATGAGCTTATCGCGTGTGGTACCGGCATTGTTTACAAGAATAGTAATTGGCCCAAGCTGCTGACTTGCCTCGGAGAAGAGCCTAGTGACCTCCTCTTCCTGGCTCACATCGGCTTGAACCACGATACAACGCCTGTAAAGAGCCTCAATACTTGCTCTGGTCTCCAGTGCGGCTGCCGTATTGCTGCGATAGTTGACAACAATATCAGCGCCTGCTTGCGCCAGTCGTATCGCCGTTGCGCGGCCTATGCCCTGTCCGCTCCCTGTTACTAATGCTATCCTACCCTCTAATGATCTCCCTTGTTCACTTGCCATACGTTACTTTCCTTCAAAAGAAGTTTGTGCCTACCACCCTGCGCCT
>JAFATZ010000432.1 GCA_019243675.1 Ktedonobacteraceae bacterium
AGAACGGGCTGTCAGTACTTCGGCACATACCTGAAAAGCCTCTGTCTGACAGGCGCATGCTCCTCTCAACATCATCGCTCGTGTGCCCTTGATTCCCAGGCGCAACTGCACCAGCCCAGCAACTGTCGGAAAAGCCTCATTGTCGGAGGAAGATGCGCCGATGACGGTCTCAATTTCGCAGGCGTCGCGACCTGCGCTGGCAAGAGCTCGTTGAGCGGCGATGACTGCCATATCTGCCAGAGACTCATCCTTGGACGACTGAGGACTATCAATCAGACCTGGAGCGTCTGCACCTGCTACCTTGCGGCATATCTCAAGCGTGCTAGCGCGTACATGGCGCGTGCTAAGCCCTGTTACACGCTCCAGATCCTCCGCGCTACGTGGGTCACCAAGGCGCGTGGCGATGTGGGCAAAGAATTCGTTGGTAATGATACCTGCCGGAGCATAGCTACCTAGACCAATGAGACGTACCTTTGCTGTAGTGTAAACCTCTGGCACGATGTAGGTGTAGATAGGCCACTGTCCTGTCTGGCTCTCTCTCATGCAACCCTCCCTGCAACGAATGTATTTATTTTATATAGTAGTATAACACAAGGCTTGAGGCAGCACCACGACAAAAAGCTCATGCTGGATTTTTCGTCTAGATGGTAAACTCTGGACTAGAGTGATAAAATAGCCATCATGCAAGAACGCTTTTTTGATGCGTGGCGCAGTGAAATTTCATGGCGCTACTCAACTGAAAGGAAAGATGGTGTATAAGTTCAAGGGCTTTGATAGTGCTCACTGTGGAGATAGCATGTCCGGGCTTGAAGCAATGGTGAGTGCTTGGATGGAAGGAGAGCATCCACGCATTCGTCATATGTGCCAGTGTATTCGCGGTGAGCACATTCTGCTGAGTTTTGTCTATGAAGATGCACAAGAGTTGGAGCGACGTACTACGGCACAGGCCCAAGCGGATATAACGGAGAGCTTTCCACGTCTCTTTGGTGAGGACTTTGTCGAAGAGCATCCCACCAGTCCACGTATACCTGCAACACCGCCGCCTATGCATTAGCAAGAACTTGAGCGCATAAAAATGTACAAAGGATTAGTATGGCCATTCCTTATCTTGTGTATTGTACGCCTGATGGAGAGATACGAGAGGAGCCACATTTACAGGCCCTCACGTTTGATAACCATATATTAGAGTCAACTGCTCTCATACCTTTGCCCGATGGAGCAACACTGGCGATGATGCCAGATCGCCTCGCCGTTGGTCAGAAGCGCAATGGTGAACGGCACGTGTTGCCACAAACACGTGGCTGGGCTACTGCCGCACTCGTGCCCATTGGCTATACGCGTACGAGACTGCCTGCCTACGAAAAGGTGCCGGACACAGAACCGCTTCCTTTCTTTGGCTACAGCGCCGTGGCTGCTATGAATGGTCGCCTCTACGTCGCTGCGCTCAAGACAGATGATCCGCGTAAGTGGCATCCTCGCAACTTCAATCAGCAAGTATTGGCGCGGTTGGTGCGCGAGAAACAAGCCGCCTATCCCAACAACCGCATCATTACACAGCACGCCCATTGTGTCCTTGACTATTCCTGTCCCACCGCGAGCAACCTCTTCTTTGCACGCTGGGAGATGGCCATTGCTGTCTCTCCCGGCTGCAACTCGCGCTGTATCGGCTGCATCTCAAAGCAAGAGGAAGAAAGTCTTATCTCACCGCAGGATCGTCTCACGTTCATCCCGACAGTCGACGAAATCGTCGAGGTTGCTGTACCTCATCTGGAGCATGCTGAGGAGGCTATTGTCAGTTTCGGGCAAGGCTGTGAAGGAGAGCCATTGCTGCAGTGGCACCGCATCAAGCAGGCAATAAAGATAATACGTATGCACACCGACAAAGGCGTTATCAATATCAATACAAACGCCAGCAATCCTCGCTGGTTGCAGCAGCTCTACGATGCTGGCTTGGATACGATCCGCGCTAGTACCATCTCTGGCCATCCCGAGACCTACGCCGCTTACTATCGCCCGCTAGGCTATACCTTCGAGGATGTCAAAGAATCCTTAAGGAGGGCACATGACGCCGGACTCTATACCTCCATTAACCTGCTGTGCTTTCCTGGGATGATTGATCGTGAGCGCGAAGTTGAGGCGCTGCTCTCCTTCATACGAGAGGTGGATCTCAACCTAGTGCAGTTGCGTAACCTCAACATTGATCCAGAGGTGTTGCTACCCCGCATGCCCGCTCTCGATACGCTGGGCAAGGCGCTAGGCATGCGAGTGCTGATTGAGACACTCAAACAAGAAGTGCCGCAAGTTGGGATTGGCAATTTTTCGCGCCCGGTGAAGCGTGTACACGTGGGGATGTGAGGGGGCTTCACACCTCACACCTTGCTTTTCAAAGGGAAAAAGTTCTATGTTCAATGCATCTCAGATACCCACGCTCTTTACCGTTCAGGATGTCCTAAGAGGTGCCTATCCTGCACGCATCCAAGAATTTACGGAAGCTGGACAACGAGCGGACATCCCGCCAGCAGATGAAGATCAGGAAAGAATAGCCGTCGTACTCGTTGACTACCAGTATGATTTTGTGGCTCCTGACGGATCGTTATATGTCCCCGGTTCGCAGGAAGATATCGCAAGATTTCTCGTATGGTTCTATACGAATGCACAGAGAATAAGCTCAGTATATGCGTCCCTAGATACGCACCTGCCCTTGCAGATTTTCTTTAGTTCCTGGTGGCGAAGTCCTGAAACAGGCCAGCCTCCACTGCCGTTCACTGAAATCACCGTGGAAGATATCACGAATAACGTATGGACGCCGCTGTTTGAACAGGAGTGGTCTATACAGTATGTCCATATGCTGAAGCAGAAGGCAAAGAAGAATTTGATGATCTGGCCCTACCACACCATGGAAGGCACGCTTGGTCATATGCTCAGTGCGCCGATCAGCGAAGCCCTTGCATGGTATAGTGCGGCAAGAAATACGCAGCCAACGTATATTGTCAAAGGCCGAACCACACGATCAGAATTTTATGGAATTTTTGGCGCTGAGATTGCAGATCCCAAAGATGCCACAAGCAACTTGAATATCACATTACTTGATGCTGTCATGAAGCATGATAGAGTTTACATTGCTGGAGAAGCTAAGTCTCACTGTGTTCTAGAGTCAGAGCGCCAACTCATTGATCACTTTAAGAACCAACCAGAGTTCATGAAAAGGTTGCACATTCTCACAGACTGTACTAGTTCTGTGAAGCATCCTCTCATCGACTTTGAAGCGCTCACCGAAAGCGAGCTTAAGGGGATGGAGCAGCTCGGAGTTCAGATGGTTCTCAGCACCGATCCTAGGTCGTGACGCCCCATCGAAAGGAAGATTTCAGAGAAAGCGCAGCCAGCCAGTTAGAGCGAGTTATGCTTGACCAAGTAGTGAGCCATAGTTGACCCCACCAGATAGGCGTTAGCCAGAGCAATGTCTCCCCCAGGGTAGTGAGAGAGCAAATCCTGTAAGGATTGACCCTTGTAGGGCTGATCGAAGTCGCTGGCAGTGCGCAGGTTCAGATAGTGATCCAGGTAGCCCATGCGCTGGAGAACGGTAGCTGTCGCCGTATCCTCCTCCTCGGTCGTGCAATACCTGCCTTGACCTTTTGTAAGCAGGCTAGTAATGTAGTGGGCCTCGTCAGAGAGCTGCTTGCCCGCCCAAAAGTCATCGCTGGCAATGGTGTCGCACATCGTCACATAGGGATGCTGCTTCTGCTGGCCTGGATACTTTTGGCGGTTGGCAATGGCCTGGGCACTGTCTTGCAGCTTCACATGCACAGTGACATCATAGGCGAGGTCTGCGAGCTTCTCATTGAGGTGAAAGACGGCTGTGCCAGCAGATGTGTCTGGTAGATAGCCATAGGGAACGCCAGGAACCGTTTCGGGAACAAGATGATGCCCCTGGTCCCAGTCAACCACCCAGTGCGCCCAAGCGGCGAAGCCGAGTGTGCCAGCGGAAGGCGACGTACCGGCAATTCCGGCTGTCAGGAAATAGCTGTGAGCGAATGAGAACTGCGGGTCACGCACGACTGCCATGACGCTAGCAGCCGCATTGGCCTTCCCCATGCCAGTCGTCGTCACACAAAGGCCATCATCGTTGCAACGCACATCGCTAAAGGCACCTGGTACCTTGAAGTCAAGAGGCAGCTTCTCGTGTTGCAGCCAAGGTTGCGTTTCTAGTGCAAACATGGTAATAACGAGCACTCTGACCGTAAAGATACCTCTAGCGGCTTTTGCCTGGCCGATCATAGGCATCGTAGCCAGTGCGGTGGTCAAACACAGACCAAGACAAACAGCTATAAACGTGAGACGCTTGGGAGAAAGATGGAAGAGCATGTGACACCCCTTAAATAAAAATGGAGAGAAATAAGGTTTGTTATGCAAGAATTATAACTTATGATGTGTAGCGGGGGAATATGTCACGTTTACAGGTCAAGGTATGGGACAGGCCAGCATGCGCAAGAGCTGGAAACCGCTTCACGCCTCGGGATGGGTCATATGGTCCCACTTCGAGGCGTGATACGTCAGTCTTTCTATGATGGTCAGGAATGGGAGCGACTGAACTGTATAATAGCATCAACGGCACGGCGATATCCACCGGCATTGCGCACCTCCTGCTGCATCGCTTGTGTACGCTCGCGGAAGACGGGGTCGCTACTGACACGTGTGACCGCCTCTTGTAGTGTCTCCACGGTCACTGTGTCCCTATCCAAGGAGATGCCTAGCCCAAGTTCCTCTACGCGCCGTGCAGTCAGTGCTTGCTCTATCATCTGTGGAATCACGATCATAGGCACCCCGTAATACAGGCTCTCCATCGTACTGTTCATTCCGCCATGTGTCACAAAGATGTCAGTGCGAGAAAGCACTTCGAGTTGTGGCACATAGGCAGATAGCAGAAAATTCTGCGGCACGGCATGTAATGTAAGTGGGTCAATACGTTTGCCATATGAAAGGACGACCTGCCAAGGCGACTCTCCGAAGGCGGAGAAGCACAGGTTAAAGAAGTCCGCTTGATTGTTGAAGACAGTTCCTAGCGAAATGTAGAGTGTCGGTTGCTTCTCCAGCTTTTCAAGCGGAAAATCGCTGGCCTGATGACGTGGCAGGAGAGATGGTCCAACAAACACGAAGCGCTCATCAAATGTCTCGCCTGCTGGCTGGAAGGCACGAGGCAGGAACACAATAGTGAGTGGCTCACTGTGTGAAAAGATTTCCCGCATAGTGAACGGCGGCACATTGTAGGTGGCACACAGATCAGCGAGAGCAGGGTTCATGGTGGCAAAAAACTCAGGTGGCATAGCCTCCCTTTGCTCTGCCATCTGGGCAGCGAACAGGTTGGTATGTTCGTTCGCTGCGTAACTTGGGCGCAGCATAATAGCAGGAACATTGAGCACCTGAATCACGATGCGTGCCCAGAGAGCCATTCCATCATAGATGATGTAGTCTGGCCGTTCAGCTCGCACACGCTCCAGGACTTGCGGGATGACCTTGCGACTTTCTTCGATCATGAATTTCGGCAAAATGCTGCCTACAGGAGGGTTATTAGCACGTCCCAAGAACAGTGGTGCAGAGATCTGTCCCATGCTCGACTGATAGCCTTGGAAGGACGCTCCGGTAGCTTCAATAGCTTCTTTAAATTCTTCAGTATTGTAGTACACAACTTCCTCACCTCGTGCAACCAATTCTTGTACGACCGCGAGGGTGGGATTGACGTGTCCATATGCCGGGAAATTCAAAACAACATATTTTGTCATAGTCTCTCTCTTCGTTTCTAAGGCTCTAGAGATGATCTTTCTCTCTATCGGTTAATCTCTTTGCTGCTCACAACAGGGCTGAGAGGCGTGAGAGACGCGAGCCAGCCCCTGCAAACCACGGTGCAAAGCAGTCAATTCTTCTTGGCTGAGAAGCAGAAGCCAACCTCGCAACTGGTCTAGACGCGTCTGGTGCAGACGTTCCATAAGTTCCTCTCCCCAGGAGGTCAAGCGAGCCAGAGTGTAACGGCGATCCTTTGGGTCTTCCGTACGCGCAACCAGCCCTGCACGTACAAGCCGCTCAACGAGATGACTGGCAGTTGGCAGACCAATACGAAGTGCCTCAGCAAGAGTGCCGATACTACTCGGTCCTTTATGCAAGAGCACAAAAAGCACACGCATTTGTGCCATCGTCAGATCAAGTTGCAACCATTGTGGTGCCACCGACCTTAGCAACCCCCGCGTAAGAGTCATATATGTTTCTAGGACTGTATTCACAAGCTGGTCATCTGTCTCTTCCATATTCCTCTCCTCCTTCCTTGCTATGATACACTATTAATTCGATGTTGTCAATATATTTGATGAAATCGAAGAGAAAGTTTCAGACGCACTTACAAACTATGCTGCCGTTTCCTCGACAGGCAGATGGGAGAAAGCTTTTTTGTCAGGGCGCGAAAAAGCTAGGACCAATTGATCAACAAAAGACTGTATTTTACTCGCAAGAGCAGAGAAGGCCCTTGATCGATATATCTTCGTCGATTTCTTCCCAGCGAAGCCCTTTGCCGCTTATGATAAGCTCCCAACGATTTCGTTGTTCTGGGGTTGCGTGAAGTAGTCGGGGAAACCATGTGAGTGGAACGCTAATCACTCGCCCATCAATAAGACGTACATGCATTCTTTCGCTATCAAACTGTACCCCTACTGCGATAGCCGTAAGTTGAATATGTCCCCAAGGACTACTTGTATACGCTGCATGTTTCTCGTCCATTATTCGACCTCCAAGGTCATGTCTGGCTTTGCAAAACATCAAGAAGAATACAATTTCATGTGTATTCGTGTTCTGAGATTACTTCTGTAGCATATTTTACCTCATGACCAACGTATATGCCTATTCTTAGCTAAGCTATTTAGTAAGGTACGAAGGGTAAGCCATTTGAAAATGATCGCACCACTCTTTTAT
>JAFATZ010000034.1 GCA_019243675.1 Ktedonobacteraceae bacterium
TCGCAGCGGTGCGAGCGTGCCCCTCGGGTGCGCTGAGTTATGCCCTTGACGGGGTAGAGCGTCGCGACGAGGTCGATCAGCATCGTGAGCCGATGATTACCGTCTCCAAAGATGGGCCCTATCGCGTCACTGGTGGTATTGCGCTCACAGACGGGCAGGGCAACGATGAGCAACGGGCAGAGGGTTCCTCGCGGGAGCACTATGCGTTGTGTCGGTGCGGTCAGTCCAAGAACAAACCATTCTGCAGTGGCCAGCACTGGTATGTCAACTTCCATGATGAGAAGAACTGAGCAGTAGGAAATAGCCGCAGAGCAGAAACACAGAGTCACTGGTGAGTGCGAGGTCTAGTCAGTTAAGAAGAGAACCAGAACGCTACACGTCAGGAAAAGCTTATGAGTGAATCACGCGAAAACAGACCATCTCCTAGTTTAAGCACCGGTCGTATCGAAGCTTTCAGTGACGGTGTCTTCGCAGTCGCCATCACTTTGTTAGTGTTGAACCTTCAGGTACCACAGATAGCCGCGTCACTAGTCTCAAGCGAACTCATATTCAAGCTGAGCGATTTGTGGCCGAAACTGGTGACCTATGCGCTCAGTTTCGTGATCGTCGGTATCTACTGGGTTGCTCATCACAACACCTTCCACTGCATCAAACATTCCGATCGTAACCTGCTTTGGCTCAACATCCTGCTGCTGCTATGCATTGTCTTTATTCCCTTCCCCACTGCCCTGCTTGGGCAGTACCCACTACAACGGATCTCGGTCGTCATCTATGGTGGCACGCTCGTGATCACAGGACTTGTACTTCAACTGCTCTGGTGGTATGTCACAGCCAACCATCTGCTGGACAATGAGATAAACCCGCATGTGGTACAACTGGCAACCCGCAGAAACCTGATGGCCCCTCTTATCTACCTGTTTGCCATTGGCATCTCGTTTCTCAGCGTTCAGATAAGTCTGGCCTTCTTCGTCCTTGTCCCTGTGCTCTACATCTTGCCAGGTCGTATTGATCAGCACTGGACTGCTAGAGACACTCACAGAGCCGAAGAACCAGAGCTTCTAATGATGGAGACCCCAGTCGAAAGCGTTTCCTCTGAGCAGGAAGTCGCAGAGGAACGCTAGCTCTCATGGGGCAGGAACAGGAAAAGTATTATTATAAGGAGGAAGCAATGGAACTTACACCTGGAAAGGCTTTTTATCAACGGCAGATTGCTGCTCTGGAAGCAGGGGACAAGGACACCTTACTGACTCAGTATCATCCTGATGCAGCTATTGTTGGGCTTGACTTTGCTGTGAAAGGGCATGAGCCTATCGGCAAGCACCTTGAAGGCTATCTTGAGCACCTCGGAGCGCTGAAGGTGCAGTCAACTGATAAGTTTATCGAAATCGAGGACGCCATTTTCTTTGAAGCAACGATCACGACTAACCTTGGGGAAGCGCGAGTCTATAACGTGTTCCTTTTGCGGGATGAGAAAGCAACTCACCATTTCACTGGGCTGATCTCCCTGAACCCCCTTTAGGAGGTATATATAGCACTATGGCAAACACACCTCGTAGCAGGGATACCCAAGAGACCTTTCACTGGTTGATCACCCTCGGAACCTTCTACTGACAAGGAGGAGGGTCTGTGGTTACAAACTGGATTGAGATCGTTATACTCCTATTGTACCGGTGAGGTTGCCATTCGGCGGCAGTCGCTGTCTCCAAGTGCGGGTGAAAAGCGTCTCAGCGTCGGTCGACACATTCTCAGCAAGATGGAAGCTCGTCCGCCGCCGCTAGTGATTGAGTCTTTGTTTTGCTGAGCCCGTGCTTCATTTTGCCTTGTAGCTGTAAAGCCATTGTGGCGGAATCTTTTCTGTACTCACTAATTTGCCCATTGACGATTCGATGCCGACGCACCTTTCTGTTCAGCATACTCTCAGGCACTGACCACCTTGATGTTGAAGTGACTAGTCCCGACCACTCCCCAGAGCCGTAGCCACAGCGGCACGTACATCTCCGTACCCCGTGCGCTGGAGATGTCCCCAAGGTCGAAGATGCTCGCAGACGGCCACCCAAAGCGCTCCAACAAAGCGGCGACCTCTGTCTTGGCCTGCGCGTCGTTACCACACATGAAGACATTGTGAGCCCCTGGCACGAGGCTGGGATTGACCATCACTTCGGCATTCACAGTATTAAGTGCCTTGACCACACGAGTGCTGGGAAATGCACTCTGGATCTGTTCACCCAGACTCTCAGTGTTGCAGATCGTCAACGTGGGCGGCATGCCAGCACTGAAGTCGAGGGGATTGGAGACATCGATGAGAATCTTCCCACTGAGGTTGTCTGCTCCCACCCGGTTCAGGACCTCAAGCGAAACAGTACCAGAGGTGGCGTTGAGTACCATCTCGCCAATGCGCCCATCGCCCTTGTCCAAGCGACCGCCTTCTCATTGTCGCTGTTCCGTGCCCCCATCATCACCCTATCGCCAAGACTGACGAGCTTGCTAGCGAGGGCTTGACCAACCATTCCAGTCCCGAATACTCCAAATTGCATAGCACATGTCCTTTCATTGTTCGATGGTCACCTGTAGTCCGCAAGACGAACTGCTCACGCTCTCCTGTCCGTCGCGCTATGCCCTCTTGCTGTACGATGGGCTGCTTATACACGTTTAACTGGTGTAGACCCAAGATGGAAGTAGCTCTCTGTAATAGTATGTATAATGCGAGTAGGTGGATGCACCTACTCGCATTATACATGGTCCCTGTTTGTTATGCAACTGCCCGCTTGTCCGTTCGTCCTTTTTGCACACCCACCCTAGGCCATTTTCTGTAAGTGGCTGGGCGTGAATGGGGCAACTGAGGCAGATATTACCCGACGGTAAGGAGGCCAAGCTGCTGAAGCACCTCCAACGTGTTCATACTCATCCACTTTTCGACGAATTTGCCATTGACGATACGGAACAAATCCATGCCTGCTGCCTTGAATGACTTACCCGTTGGAGCAAAGCCCATAAAATTTCCCCGATGGGTTCCGCTATAGATATAGCGGATCATCACTAGGTCTCCTTCAGCAACGATTTGTTCAACTTGAAAATGGTTGTCGGGGAAAGCTGCGTAATAGGCAGCTTCAAATCGTCTCTCCCCCTCTGGACCTGGGATTTGCCCTTGCTCAGATGGGTCAGTAGGTACAAAATGGTAGAC
>JAFATZ010000109.1 GCA_019243675.1 Ktedonobacteraceae bacterium
GCGCAGTTGGCGTATCGGCAAGACTGGGCCAGCACCCCACGTGGTCTTGGAGATTGCTTCGCAAGAAACCTGGGACAAAGACCTGGAGGAGAAGCCAAGCAAGTATGCCGTGATGGGCGTGGAAGAATATTTTGCCTACGACCCCAATGAGCCAGTACTGCTGCGAGATGGGCGTCGCCTGTTTGGGTGGCGACTGGACCGAGCCACACGTAGCATGCGTGAGCTGCCCCTGGACCCACAGGGCCGTCTGTGGAGTCGGCACCTGGAGAGCTTTTTGGTGCCAGATGGCGGGTATTTGCGCCTCTATGACAGCACTGGGCAGCTTCGTCTGACCCAGGCGGAAGCACAAGCACTGCAGGCTGAGACCGAGAAGCAACGCGCTGACGTAGAGGCTGAAGCTAGGCGCACTGCGATGAGGCGTGCTAATGCAGAGAAGCGGCGTGCTGAAGCAGAAGCGGAGGCCAGACGTGCAGAGAAACAGCGTGCTGATGCTCTGGCTGAGAAATTGCGCTCATTGGGAATAGACCCCGATCAGATATGAGGGTTTCAGCGAAGGTGCAGCTACCTCTTTTGCGGTCACACTCTAAAAACGTCAATTATTCTACCATATAGCTGAACGATGTTTTAACGTCGTCAAACCCCGTGCGCCGTACAAGGAGAGTGATTTGCCAGTGGCCGCTCATACTCAGAGAGCTGTCTGTTGTTGCATAGTGTCCTGGTTTGTTGGCAATGGGCTGTAGATCGGCCTCCTGGATGCCCATATCCATGTCGAGCATGGTGAAGCGAATGATGACGGCATCAGCTCCTTGAAGTGGCCTGCCGCTCATATCGGTCAGTGCCACTTCAATGCTATTCTGCCCGACCTTGCCTGGATTGATCACGAGTCGATAGTCAAGGTTGGCAGCTTGGCCCTGACGGATGAATGCTCCCCCCAACGAGGATGTGGGGCTGCTTGGGGGAGGGGGACTGAGACTGGTAAGTCCACCAACAACGAGCAGGAGGAATACCATTAACATGGCTTCCGTTCTGATTGTGCGTCGAAATGCTCTCTGCAGTTTTCCTGCAGCTAGCGATCCGGCTCCCTTCTCCTCGTCGGTGCGCTCAGCGAATATGTTCATACGTGGACTGACTCTGAGCAGGTTGTAAGCGCCTAAGCAGAGGAGAAGAACAAAGATCACGATTTTGATGTCAATCGCACGTCCGTAGCTGCTCGTCAGTAAGGCAGCAAATGAACCTACCTGGATTACTGCTTGCACTGTGCCTGTCACGGCCAGGATAATAACGCTCACAACGGCTATCAGCGAGAAATGGGGAATGAGTCGTGCCCACAGACGGGTGCGATCCCCTGTACCAGGGACAAGTACCTGCACAGCCACAGGGACAATAGCAACTAGGGCGAGCAGTCCACCAATCCAGAAGCCTGTGCTCACCAAGTGCAATACATCAGTAGGGACCAAGAACCATGCATCTTGATTGGCTGCGGCGTGTGAATTAAGGGCATTTGTCACCATAATGCCAATGCCCAGTAGCAGCAGTAACCAGAGCCATAGCGCGGGGGCAAATTCACCGTCGCTGTTTCGGTTGCGACTATAACTCCAGAGCAAGAGGGCTGATACAATCAATCCCAGGCGTATCAGCCAGACCGTCCCAAAGCGACTGGCAACGAGGACGCGAAGTAACGCGTCACTACTGAAGAGCAGCCAGAGCGTCTTTCCACTGTCTACACTGCTTTGATAGAGCAACATCGCTACCCACCCGCCAGCTAGAGCGAGCAGACTCCACAGCAGAAAACGCGAAGCCTGCATTTTCACTCGCTGCTTGGCAACGCTCAGCTCTGGTCCCATGCCTGTCTCAAGTTGAGCAAGGGTGGGACGCCAGATCAGCAGCAAGAAGGCCAGCCCTCCTACCAATGCAGCCATACCCAGGTAGTTGAGCCAGCGGATCGTGATACTCCAAGCATTAAAATTTTCGTCGAGTGTTTGCACGTTGCCAAGCAGCGCGTTCGTATTGGTGGGCAATGGTCCGGCACCCACTACAAAACTGAAGGCTCCTGTCACGTGATGGCCATCATCCAGCGAAACATTGTCGAAGACAACCGTATAGGCTCCATCCGGCAGATGAGGACGCAGGGAGATACTCATGGAGTAGGGGTCATTGGCAGTAACATGGCTATTAGCCGCATCGACGCGTTGTCTGGCCTGATCGTAGACCTCAAGCTCACTGAAGTCTGGCTCAATGCGTTCGGTGAACCAGACTTGTATCATTGTAGGAGGCTGACCAGCCGCCAAGCGAGCGTTGGCGGCTGGAATGCTGTGATCGTACTGTGCGTGATAGGTCTGAGCCTCTGTACGCATGGGCACGGCTATGAGACAGAGTGTTGCTATGCACAAGGCTACTAGCACATGAATCAAAGGGAATGGGTGAACTGTTTTCTGCAAAGAAAACATCCTGTCTATCCCCGCAAACTCTCAGCAGATGACTTGTCGATAGTCTGCTGCGCCGCAACAGAGTTAGGTTTACGGGCTAGTGCATACCCACCTGCAGCTAAACCCAGCAGGCCGAGGACAATTCCAACAATGCCAAGAGTTGTTGCTGTACTGGCGCTGTTCTGTGCTGCCTGCACTTGCTCCTGAGTTCCCGCAGCGCTTGTAGCTGGATAGACGTGTATTTGATTGACATCGCTAAACGTTTTGGGACTACTCGTGAACTTTTCGTCGATGTTCATCCCATTCAGCGTCCCGAAAATATGGAAAATGTATGTTCCCACCTTGGATGGTATGAAATACGAGGCATACTTTCCGGGATTGGCGTAACGAGGTTCAAGTGGCAGAGCCAATGGTGCAGCGCTTCCCATAATGACCTCTGCCTTGAGCGTCTGATCGGCGTTATTGACAGGATTGGCGACCACACGCAGACCATCTTGCACTGTGTAATTGCACTTATCGCCAGTGCAAATAGTCAGATCAAGGCTGTTCTGCAACTGCGCATAAGCAGGCTCATTGAGAAATCCGACCACAAAAGTATAAGGTCCGACAGGGCGTACTTCATGAGCAAAAGCTGCTACGGAAGTGACAGTCATACTCAAGACGGCAGCTAGGGGTGCAAGGAGCCAGATGGATGTTCTTCTCTTCATTTTGATCTCCTTAGTTAATGGGCACATGATACCCGCACAACATGAAACTGAAGATTCACTACGTGAGCGGCGATGTGACGGGAATACCGCTGATCTCTCTATCTAACAGAGGAGTTCTAGAAGAAAGGATACCATGCATCCTTTAGTATGTCATTGGGACTTGTCTCTATTTTTTGTTCTAGGGTATTCTCTCGCGCACCCTAGGGAGTTCTCCCAATGGACAAAGAGCAAAAACTTGTGTATACTACATGTAAAATGTGGGGTATCCAGTCTTATTGTTGTAGAAGCTCTCTCGTCAGGCAATCGAGAAAGAAAGGACGTGGCATGTACACCGTCACAATTACCCCTGTTGATCTCACTCAACCCGTTGACTTACCCCATCCCTGGCCTCAACTGCAGGCGCAAGACTTTCACCACGACCTGCTAGCACAGGCACAGGGTTATCTGCTGCTAGCTGATCGTTTCGGCTTTGCAGAGCTGGCCAGAGAGGTTCTCAAGCTGCTAGGCCAAGGCTTTCTCACGCCATTTGATCGCAAACAGTTTGAGCATCTGGTCGGCGGCCCCTACGCCGATGTGCAAACAAAGGTGCTTGACGTGCTTGAAGGACTTTCTCAGCAGTTTGGTGACCGTATCTCTTCTGTCGTCTGGGACTCATTTGCCTTCTTGGGGACGGTACCAGATCCTACCATAGAGACGTCTATTCTCAGTCGCCAAGAGAGCTTAACGCATCCCTACTGGCTCGTCGATTCATGCTTACATGCAGTAGGCAAATGCTATCAGCTCCTTCTGCATATTGAAATGTGCATGAGTCGCGCTGGTGCTGGACTGTTCGAGCATGCATGTGGCTGTGAGGCTCATGTTGCCCCCTCAACAATCGGCAAAGTCGAGTACAAACTTGCGCCAGAATCGTATAAAAAGGTGTCCTTTGCATTGTGGAGTCACACGCTCAGCGAATCTCTGCTCATCGGTGGCCTGCATATGCCATTTGAAATGGGTTTTTCTCCCTATGCAGCAGACGTGATGAAATTGCAGGGAAGACAGGCAGGCGTTTTAGCGAAGCCATGATGTGGGATGCCCATGCTCTAGTCCCTCCTTCTGGTATCACAGCGCTCGAAGAAGCAACTCGCGCTGTGGGCTTCACTATGAGGGCAGATACCCTCACGTTGAATCTGTTACGAACGCTTGCTGGAATAAAGGTAGCTGGACACTTTCTTGAACTTGGAACAGGTACGGGTATTTCAGCAAGCTGGATAGCAGATGGCATGGATGCACAGTCTCAGCTTACTACTGTGGATCATGATGCACACCGTTTCGCCCTCGCTAAGCGCTTTCTGGACAAGGATGCACGAGTGCATTGTGTACTGATGGATGGCGATAGCTTCATTCAATCTATGGCTGAGCAAGGCACACGGTTTGATTTTATCTTTGCCGACATGGAACCTGGAAAATATCGTTATCTTGACGAGACCCTAGCACTGCTTAGCAGAGGGGCAATCTATGTGGTTGATCACATGCTTCCTCAGCCATCTTGGGACGAAGCACGTGTGTTGAAAGCCTCTCAACTGCTTTCCACGCTCGATCAACGCCAGGATATACGCCTTACAAAGCTGAACTGGTCCACAGGAATAATTATTGCTGCAAAGGTACAATAAGCATGGGCAGCAAGGATCGCCTTGGCGCATGCTGCCTATGCTCTTATCCACTCATGCAGGTCGCTCCGCACTCTCCGGTTCATGAGACGGTAAAGCTTCCTCTGGTCGAGGTAGATATCTGCGTATCAACGCGGCAATTCCCAGCACGAGCAGGCCAATGAGCAACACGCCCACAATGCCGCTGATCTCGTACCCAAGGGCTGCATGCCACAGCGGAGCATTGGCATCATTAAAGAAGGGAAGTGGCACATTATAGCTATCGAACGGAGCGCTGAACCATCCTGAGATCTGCTGCAAGCCTTGTGGGATATAACCGAAAGCAGCCTTCACGTCGCTGGGTGCCCCTTCTCCGAAGGCAAAGCCAGGAGCAATCAACCCCAAAGGCGCAATGATAGCGATAGCCACAAAGAAGGTACCCACTCCCTTGAGAGCCTTGGGCAGCACAAACCAGGCCAAAGGAATCAAGATGACGGCAATAACGGCTGTGATTAGTAACATAACACCCACATCTGCCCAATTAACCTGTGACCAGTCGGCACCAAACAGATGAGCAATGCTACCCCCGCCAGTAATCAGACCCACAACAAACAAGGCGATCACCGTTAGAACAGCACCGATAGTGAAGACTTGCCACAGTGACGTTTTCTGTACCTGCCCTTCCTCGACATCTCTTCCCGTCACAATAGTACGCAGAGAGGTAAGAAACTCAGGATGGTTGGCCTGAATGTAAGCCAACCCAAGCGCAGTCACTAGGCCCTCTACCAGCGAGGCACCCAGCATATTCGCAATGAGCATAGCGGGAAGAGAGACGTTGAGTGTATAGGGGCTGTAGAGTGGATGGCCATTCTGACTGAAGAGGATAGGTTGGAGGCCTAGCTCAAGGCCCACGGCAAAGGCCGCTACCGAAATGCCAAGATAGGAGCCGATGCCAGCGGCCCAGACTCGCCGCACTGAAAGCAGCGGTGACCTGCCTGCAATCAGCTTGTAAGTATAGTAGCCCACGAAGGGCAGAATGATGGCCATATTCAGACAATTGGTAAAGATAGTCAACACCCCGCCATCCCCAAAGAAGAGCGCTTGAATAATCACCGCTGTGCTTACTCCAACAACAGCCGCCCAAGGGCCAAGCACAATGGCAATCAATGTTCCCCCGATTGCATGAGCAGTGGTGCCACCAGGGACAGGAACATTAAACATCATAATCGTAAAGGAAAAGGCCGCGAAGATAGCCAGTAAGGGGATCGTGCGATTATTGAGCACCGAGCGCACTTTGCTTGCAGCCCGTGCCCACAGCGGAACGGTCACCACCCCAGTTCCCAGCGAGAAGACAGGGCTGAGGTATCCATCAGGAATGTGCATACTATGAACTCCTTTTCACGTAAGCAGACTATGCTACAACTCATGACAGGGACGTAGTTAAGAAGGACAATATACGGCGCTTCGCACTCCAGGGGGTAGTGGAGAGATGCATCATAGTTTATTGCGAATCATTCTTGTCTGCAAAAATATTCTATTTATGTGAAACTCTTCCACTTGATAAGAGTATACTTAAAGTTAAGAAGAATGTCTATGGGGAGAATTACTTAGGGTGGTCGTCAGGTTGTTGCCCAAACGCTCGGTAGGGGTCCAATTCATTGTGCCCTGGGTTTGGCCAACGAGGGCACAATGAATTGGACCTCTACCAACATATGACGCGCACTGCAAGTCAAGTGAGGAAGTCCGTTTGGCGAGCCAAAGAGGGGGTCAATCTTGCCAAGCTGTTTTGGAAGAAAGAATTTGGTTCAAACCGCCTTGATGTAAGTTTTCATGAATCAGGTTCGCTTGAATTAACAGATCGCGGTTGCCTAAAATGCGTTCGGGTGTATCATCTGCTAGGATGCGACGCTCTTCCCCGATCACTACGACACGGTTGGCGATCAGCGGTACGATTTCTAGTTCGTGAGTTGTCGTGACCAAGGTTTTCCCAGCCTCACCGAGCTTGCGAATCAGGTTGAGCAACAGCCACTTTGTGCGAGGATCTAGCGCCGCTGTTGGCTCATCGAGTAGAATCACCTCAGGGCGTAGGGATAGTACCGAGGCAATTGCAGCGCGCTTCTTTTCCCCGCCCGACAGCTCAAATGGGGCACGCTTTGCCAAATGCGTAGCCTCCATATTCGCGAGGGCTTCTGCACATCGCTCTTTCACCTCCTGAGCAGAAAGACCCAACTGGAGTGGTCCAAAGGCAACATCATCAAAGACTGTCGCACTGAAAAGCTGAATATCGGGGTCCTGGAAGACGAGTCCGACTTCGCGGTGAAAGTGAAAAGCGTCTTCTCCTGCTGCTACAGCACGAATTTCTTGGCCAAGTGCGCGCATGGTCCCCTGCGATGGCGAAATGATGCCATCTAACATCTTGAGCAAGGTTGATTTACCACTGCCATTGGCACCTAGCAGCACCACCTGCTCGCCTCGATGGATATCTAGATCAATGCCATCGAGAGCGAGTTGTCGGCCATTATAGCGATAGCGGACCCCGCGCAAGTAAAACAGCGGCTCTTGCTCTTGTAGAGGTGTAGATGCATTCACGGGAGATACCTTCCTAAGAGGAAAACAGCGACAGCGATGATGACCGATGCTAGTAGCGCAAACCAATCACGTTTGGTCATATGGTAAGCGCTATACGTGCGCACCTCTCCGGTAAATCCTCGCGCCGCCATAGCGGCATACACGTCATTACTCATTTTGAAGGAACGGTTCATCAAATTGCCCATGGATCCACTGATCCATCTGCGTTGCTCTCGTCCCGTTGTTTTGCCAACTGTGCGGCTCTTGCGAGCTTCAAACATGCCGTTGGCAGTATGCAAGAACAGAAAGATATAGCGATAGGTCATGGACAGCAACAGAACGAAGACCTGAGGTACGCGAAATGCCCGTAAACTTTTCAGAATATCAGCCCACGG
>JAFATZ010000114.1 GCA_019243675.1 Ktedonobacteraceae bacterium
AGCTTCTTCTTCTACAACCCAGATAGGAACGTACCGCCGGATCATCGGTTTCCGTTTGTGACACTTGTGACCAGCGATATCAATGATCAGTTCTCCAACCTCAACCGCCCGTCGGTCTTTCGCTTGAACATCGGCATCGGCAAGCAGACGTTTCGCTCGCTCTTCGGCAATCCCTCGCTCCCTGCCTACGGGGCCAGCGCGGCTGAAAGCGGGGATACCTCTAGCGACTACGACTTCACCGCCCTGGATCAGGTGATGCCTCATCCGGTGTATGGGCGCATGTACTGGATGTGCGTGCTCAACCCCAGCGACCAGACGTTTGAAACGCAAGTGCGGCCCAGGCTTACAGAGGCGTATGAAATGGCCGTGAGCAAGTACAAGAGAAAGAATGCATAGTTTATCTTCCTACCTTACTCTCTCAGAAGAAGTACAAACAGCACTCCAAGAAAAGCGTCCCGTAGTGGCACTCGAATCAACCGTGATCGCGCATGGATTGCCCTATCCAGCTAATGTGGAGGTGGCACAGGCGATGGAGGCGGTGATACGCGGCAAGGGGGCTGTACCCGCGACAGTGGGTATACAGGAGGGCAAGATTGTCGTTGGGCTTTCGCACGATCAGATTGAGCGCCTGGGCACGGCTCAGCAAGTGCAGAAGGTGAGTAGGCGCGATCTGGCAGTGACGCTGGCAACGGGTCGCTTAGGGGCGACGACGGTTGCTGGCACGATGCTGTGTGCCAGTATGGCAGGCATTCGTTTCTTGGCGACAGGTGGTATTGGCGGTGTGCATCGTGGAGCCGAAACGAGCATGGACATCTCCACCGACCTCACCGAACTGAGCAACACCCCCATGCTCGTTGTCTGCGCCGGAGCTAAATCCATGCTCGATCTCGACTTGACCTTGGAGTATCTAGAGACACAAGGAGTGCCCGTGATCGGCTGGCAGACCGACGAGCTGCCTGCCTTCTACACGCGTCGTAGTGGACGACGCCTCAGCCATCGCGTCGATGACGTCGCCACGCTCGCAGCCATAGCACACGCCCAGTGGACATGTAGTCTACATGGTATTGTCGTAGGCTGCCCTATCCCTGAACGGTATGAGATGGATGGAAGCTCGCTTGATGCTGCAATTGAGGAGGCATTGCAACGAGCCAGCGCACAGGGCATCCACGGAGCTGCCATTACCCCTTTCGTACTCGCCCATATCGCAAACGTCACAGTCGGCGAGAGCGTCGAGGCAAACAAAGCGCTGCTTATCAACAACGCCACCTGGGCTGCTCGCTTCGCACGCGCCTACTTTTCTTAACTGTTGATTTCTTGGCACGCAACGACTACAATACACATAAGCAACAGAAATATTTTGCCTATCTGTTTCCAGATACTCATCACCCTCCTCGCAGAAAGGAGTTTTCTATCGTGACTCAACTATTGGACTTGCGCAAGGTCATAGGTGGCATTGTGCTCACTATACTGTGGATCTGCTGCTTCCTATTTATCCCTTCAACACTCGTTATAGACTGGGTTGGCGATGGTAGCGTTACCACGAATTTCAAAATCGTTGTGGTGTTCATCGGCTTACTGGTCATCGTGTTCTATCACATCTTCTATCCATCTCGCCCTGAAACAACAAAACTGAGCTTGACATCCGTTTTGTCAGTCATATGGCTTGCTCTGATTCTCTTCTATCCATTCAAGGATCCCAATAACCAAGCATCCGGTACAGTTGCCTTCTTTACTCTCGTCGGTGGTCTCGCTGTCTCTCTGCTCTGGGTCTACTATTTCTCAGACGAAGCTGTAACGTCCTGACACGCAAAACCATGCAAATGCATACAAGTTTTCGGTTGCGCCGAAAACTTGTGTGCATTTGCATGGTTTCAACTAATGCCTGAAATGGCGCTTTCCCGTAAAAATCATGGCGATAGCATATTGATTGGCCATGCGAATCGCCTCTTCGTCACGTATGGAGCCGCCTGGCTGAATGATCGCGGTCACTCCCGCTTTAGCTGCTGCCTCGACCCCATCGGCGAAGGGGAAGTAGGCATCTGAGGCCAGCACCGAGCCACGTGAACGCTCTGCCGCTTTTTCTACTGCGAGTTGCACGCTTGTCACACGGTTCATCTGACCAGCGCCAACCCCGACGAGCATGAGGTTATGCGCTAGTACAATGGCGTTCGACTTGACGTGGCGCACAGCCTTCCAGGCGAACATGAGATCGGTTAGCTCCTCAAGAGTTGGTTTACGCTCGGTGACAGATTGAAATGCCTTTTCATGGCCTCCCGCCGCATCGGGTGTCTGCAAAAGCAAACCACCGCTCACGCTTCTCACCTCGGGTCGCCCCATACGTAAAGATGGCGTGTTGAGTACGCGTGGCTCTATTGGCCGATGCGTTGCCAGGAGACGCAGATTTTTCTTCTGGCGCAACAGGTCAAGTGCAGCGGGAGTAAATTCAGGAGCAATAATAGCCTCATAGAACAACTGTGTGATCTGCTCTGCAGTTGCCTCGTCAATAGGACGGTTGCAGCCGATAATGCCACCATAAGCCGAAACGGGATCACCCATATGGGCATGCTTGTACGCGTTGACTAGGGTATCATCACAGGCTAATCCACACGGATTGGTATGCTTGATGATCGCCACCGTAGGGGCTTCAAAGCTCTGTACAGTCGCCAAAGCGCTATCCAGATCGAGCAGATTGTTAAAGGACAGCTCCTTGCCGTGTAGCACCTCCGCTCCTGCTACGGTCGCTATGCCATCTGCGGCCCCTGCCCAGCGGTAGAAGGCAGCTTGCTGGTGCGGATTCTCCCCATAACGCAACGCCTTAACACGCTCCAACCCTAGCGTCAGATCCTCGGGAAAGTACTCACCTGCTGGACTGTTCAAATACTCAGCAATCACTGTATCGTAGCTAGCCGTGTGCTGGAAGGCGATTGCAGCGAGGCGGCGACGTGTTTCCATGCTCACCTCTCCCTGCTCGCTCCACTCTTGCATGGTAGGTCCATAGTCCTGCGGGCGCACCAGCACGACCACATCTTGATAATTTTTGGCGGCGGCACGCACCAGCGTAACTCCACCGATATCAATCTGCTCCAGTGACTCGGCCAACGTAGCATCTGGGCGCGCAACCGTCTCAGCAAAGGGGTAGAGATTGACCACTACGACATCAATTGGTGCCATGTTATAAGCTCTCAACTCCTCCTCGTGCTTTGGCAAGTCGCGCCGTGCCAGCACGCCACCCAAGATAGCCGGGTGCAGCGTTTTCACGCGTCCCCCCAGTATCTCTGGAAAATTTGTCAATTCGCTCACTGGCCGCGCCTCAATAGCAACTGCTTCCAGCGCCTGAAGCGTCCCACTTGTAGAGAATATGGTTACATCGTGATTTCGTAGCTCTCGCGCCAACTCTGTGAGGCCCTCACGATTGGCAACGCTTACTATCGCCCGCATGATTTTTCCCCTTTTCTTGCTTGCAACAAAAAAGGGCACCTTGATCATCTTCTATCGGTGCCCAGCCCAGGCGAGCGGCTGATTTGCAGTTCCCCAGGCTTCCCCGTGGTTGTTCCACGTCGTTCGCCAGTGACCCGGAAAACTTTTTCCATTGTATGCTCTCAGTATACCTAACCTCCCTCTGTGCTGTCAAGGAAAACCCGAACGCTTGGTTAAGGTCTCTTAACCTATGTGGTACTTTCATACCAAAATCAAGCCATATATGCCAGCACACACCGAAAGCTGTGGTAATATCGCAACCAGCGCACTGATCTCAAAGCATAGCAAAAAGTATCAGATAATTTCGCAGTGTGCCATGTGTATGAGCAACGCAATCACCTCTCACTAGGCTTTTGGGAGTGCGGGGGTTACAGCTTCTTAACCCCGCTCAATAGCATGTACAAAAGGAGAAAAGTAGTAATGCAAGTCTTGACACGACCCCCAGAGATACCACAACCTGGCTCTAAGCCAACAAGCCCAAGTCGCTTGACGCATGGACGCCATAGGGGTCCCTCGCCTTTCATGTTTATTGGCATAGGGGTAACGCTCATTATCATCCTAGCTGCGCTCGCATTCTTTGTTGTCCTTCCACGTCTTGGTACGCACGCAGCGGACGCTGTGAATATGGATTGCAAGCTGATTGTGCCGCCTAATCCACTTACTGCACAAGGGCTGGCAACTCCTTATCAACTGGTAGCGGCCAACAAAGACAACGGACCTTGTCATGAGGCTAATCCTAACCAAGCAGCCTTTGTGCAGGCCGCGGCGATTGATCCTGCCACTGGCAAAATATCTGTGTACGATCCGTTAGTAATTGATAAGGGCACAATGCCAGCAGCAGCGCCTGTGGTACCGCAACTGCCGCAGGGAGCTGTAGTCGGTATCTGGTTTGGTTTCAACGGCAACAATCTTACACTGAAAAATAACCAAGGCAGCCTACAACAGGGTAACTGTGTTAACGGGGTGAATGGCTCTATCTTTGGGCAGTTCGCCTATTGTAACGCTCCAGCCTTCTTCCAAGCTGCCAACCAGGCTATACAAGCAGGAAAGCTAGCCATACCAGCGCTCGGTATGGCCAAGGATGGCAAGCCCTGTCCCTCTGTACGCGATTTTAGCATCGTGGACCAGGACCAGAGCGACAACGTAACTACTGTCTATCTCGTTGCTGCTAATGGTCAGACTGCTCAGATGAACGCTGCCAATGCCGCTGCTATGCAGAATACGCAAGCGCAGGTCAATGGCAGCGATAATCGCTTGCTAGCTATTGCTGTGGATGGCGCTCTTGGTTGTACACCTATGATGGCACCCGACCTTGCCAACCCAGGGAATATGACCACAGCTCTGCCCCTCAACGAATTGCAAGCAGCAGCGCAACAAGCAGCGCCAATTGCGCTCGTACCCGCTGGTGACCCGATGGTCCTGCTCAACAACGATGCTAACTTGGGCAAGCTCAATGCCTATCGTGCAGGTGTCGATCAGCCTGCTGCACAAAATCTCGATATGGCAAGTACGACAACATACTGTCAGAACCTTGCCACCGTCGCACCGCAGCGTCTGGCCCTTGATATGAACCTGACGCAGAATAGTCCTTCACCCAATGCGGCGATGGCAAACAATCTATTCACCTTCCTGGCCCAGCGCTTCGCCACCACCTTTGGTCCCAACGGCCTTAACTGCACAGGTTTGCTGCATATGGACAGTCCTATTACCGTGCAGAGAGACGGTAATGGTGTGGCAATCTCAGCAAAAATCAATGGAGCTCAAAACGGTAATAACGGGAACAATGGAGCTCAGAATGGCAATGGCAATAACGGGAACAATGGAGCTCAGAACGGCAATGGCAATAACGGGAACAATGGAGCAACGGCACCCAATTGTACAGTAAATGGCACTGCAATAGCGCAGTGTACAGGGACAGACATGATTAATGGGCAGCCCTGCACTCTCAATTTTGCGGATAACACCGTTGCTATCACCTGTAAC
>JAFATZ010000190.1 GCA_019243675.1 Ktedonobacteraceae bacterium
TATGGTAACATTTAGGCTATTTGGCATCAGGGAGAACTGGTACCGCCTAATTACTCTTAACAACGATAAGAATAAGAGACTTTAGGACAGGAATTTTTGAAAAGAAGGTAGACCGTGTTGTTGATGGATTTCAATCAAGTCAGAATCCATCAACAACAGAGTCATTCCTTGTTCATTAGCGGTTTGCTGCCAGAGAGTAGAGTTGCACGAGTTCCTCAACAATAGCTTCTGTCCTACCGCTGTTGATCCCTTCAGGTACACAAGTCTGTAGATGATTCTCAAGAATCATGGCCTCAAGCTTCTCGATGGCCTTACGCACCGCGTATGTCTGGCGGAGAATATCGACGCAGTATTTGTCCTCTTCGATCATCTTACGAATGCCTTTCAGATGCCCATCAATGTAGTTGCAGCGCTTGAGAACCTCTTGTTTGTCTGCTCGCATCGGCATATTCCTTCCCTAAATCCTATCCCATTGGGTGGGGGTCTCAACTGAAGTATACCACAATAAGGTTAGAAAGACAAAATGAAAGGCGAAAATTTGATGGACTTATTTAGAAACCTTGCATGCAGCCCTAAGGTTGCTTTAAGATTTAAATATAAATGAGAGACTTCTTGCGAGTCGTTTACATTGCTCTGACTATGGACAACTCAGATAGGTGACAAGGAGACGCTATGTTAACAAGCATTTTCGATTTCGCCTGTAATATTTCTCCCTATGTAAGGCGCTTCGTAGTGAGAATGATGTATCAAGGGTTATCAGCATTGGATACAGAAGGATGTATGGTCTTTATGAACTATGGCTACGCAGACCTTACACGTAACGCTGTAGAGATAAAACTGCAAGAGAGAGATGAGGTGAACCGTTACTGTACTCAGTTGTACCGCCATGTAATCGGGAGTATAGACCTGAAAGGGCTTGATGTTCTAGAGGTAGGTAGCGGACGGGGGGGAGGAGCCTCATACATCAGGCGCTATTTACAGCCCAAATCTATGACGGGAATAGATATCGCTGCAAAAGCGATTGCGTTTTGCAAGCGCTATCACGCCACTAAGGGGCTCTGCTTCATACAAGGGGATGCGGAAGCTCTCCCTTTTGAAGACGCAACTTTTGATGTTATTGTGAACATAGAGTCCTCACATTGCTATGGAAATATCGAACGTTTTTTTAGTGAAGTACACAGAGTGCTTCGCCCGGGCGGCTACTTCCTATTTGCAGATCACCGCCACAACGACAAAATAGCTACACTGCGCAAGCAGTTGGTGGAGTCTCATCTTGCATGCCTGAAAGAGCAGAAAATAAGCCTGAATATATTGAGAGCTTTAGAGTTGGACAATGGACGTAAGCTAAGCCTTATCCGACAAAAAGCTCCCTGGATAGCGCATAGATCATTTCAAGCATTCGCTGCTATGCGAGGAACAGAAATGTATGAAAACTTCAGAACCGGAGTATATGATTACTGGAGTTTTGTCCTGCATAAGAAGAGGGAAGCGGTGAGCTAGTTTAGCTCACCAAAGTCACAAGTTCACTCTGCAATACCTTGCATCCTTGCCTGGGAAGATGGTCGAGGAGCACAAATTTAGCTGGGCGTTTAAAGTCTGCAAGTGCCGGGCTGGCTGCGCAGAATTGTGCTAAGCCCTCAATGGTGAGCGACGGGTCCGTGGGAACTACAAAGGCTACGAGAAGTTTGCCAACACGAGCATCTGCTACGCCCATGACGACCACATCCTTGACCTTGGGATGTGAACGTAGCACCGCCTCTACACCACAGGGGTACACCTTCTCGCCAGCGGAGATGATGATATCGTCTACACGCCCGACAATCCAGAGGTCTCCCTCGGCATCTACTCTCACGAGATTACCGGTGAAATACCATCCCTGGCGAATAGCTCGTGCGGTGAGGTCCGGCCTATTCCAATAGCCTTTAAATGCTTCGGGTGAACTTAGCTCTACAATAAGTTCCCCAACCTCACCCAAGGGCACCTCTTCGTGTGGTTGGGTTGTTGCTGAATGAGTAGGAGCAACCAGACGTAGTTGGCTATTTATACCAGCTCTGCCCACACAGCATGGCTTATGTGCCACCCAAGGACAGCTAGTATATGTGTAAATCTCACTACTGCCGAAGTGGTTCACGAAGACGTCGAGTGTAAATTGTGCGAGGCATTGCTGCGTCAGTTCGGTTGACATGGTATCGCCTGCGTATGTAATCTTCTTGACAGTACGAACATCGTACAGGTGTACTTTGGTCAGAAGGTCGTGATAGACGCTGGGAAATGCGTAGAGGCAGGAAATGCGTTCCTTGGCGAGCAGGGCTAGATACGTCTCCACGCTATCATCGGGTGCAAGAACAAGCTTGCCGTTGAGAAAGGTCATAGCCAGCAGCATACGTAACCCCATCGTATGATAAAACGCCGAGAGCGCGAGCGTGCTTTCGCCCAGCGAGTAGTGGTTTTGAATAATGTGGGCCATCGTTGCACTGACTTCGTTGAGGTGAGAGCGTGGAATACCCTTCGGCGCACCACATGCAGCCGAGGAATAGAATATCAGGGCGATAGTATCATCACAATTGTCGTGAAGCTGGGCATATGGATGTCCAAACGCCATACGTAATAGTGCAAAGCTCTTAAAAGGAGCATTAGCTCGTATGCCGACAGTATATACCCTTTCCGGTAGCGCATTTTGCTGTGCCAGCACCTGCATGGTGGCCTCGCTAGCACTATCAAAGAAGAGAGCCTGTGGCGCAGTGTCCTGTATGCAATAGCTGATATCATTGAGAGCGAAACGGTAACTCACTGGCACATAGACCAATCCCAGCAACTGGCACACCCAGAAAATTACCACGTTCTCTCGGCAGTTACGTAGCAGAACCATAACCCGGTCACCGGATTGCAATCCCTCAGCTTGCAGTCCAGCAGCGACACACCTCACTTCGTATGCCAGGTCCCCATAAGTCCAGCAAACATAGCCATCGACGAGTGCCAAGGCCTGAGGTGCTCGCCCTACCGCAGCCTCGAAGTAATACCGTAGATTCACATAGCTCTACCTTTCTGCATCTAAAAATCCCTCTATTATTCTACGACAAAATGCAAGAGGTGGATGTCTATGTGGGAGCACTCACGTCTCTATTCCCTACTATCTCTTATATGGTAGTATGTGGAGAGTAAGACTGTAGTTACATAGCTGCAAGGAATAGTTCAATGGATACTGCCAATAGCTCGGAGTACACATCATGCCAGAAATGCCAGAAGTCGAGTATACGGTGCGCCAATTGCGCAGTAGCCTCGTAGGACCAACCATTGACGAAGCGATGGTCTTTTGGGAGCGCACCATTGGACGCCCTGATGTGGCTACTTTTCGCGCAGAGATCGCTGGTCGGCATATTACAGACGTACGGCGACGAGGCAAGTTTTCGTTGCTCGACCTGAGCGGTGATCTGTTTGTGGCCATTCATCGCCGCATGACAGGCAACTTTTTCTTACTTCCCTCGGGTTGGCATATTGATACACATCTACGTGAAGAAGACCCCGTTGCCTGGAGAACCAAAGGGCCTTCTTTCATCCCACCGCATGAGTCAGATGAGAGCCTAGTACAAGCAGCTTCTTTACAAGTGCTCACTGAGCCTGTGCTCTCTACCAAAACTGCACACTGCCGCGTCTGCTTCAATCTAGTTGATGGACGCCGCCTACTCTTCACAGACCCTCGCAAGTTTGGACGTATTGAGCTATGGTCGCGCCAACAGGAGGCAGAGGCTTTCAAAGGACTAGGACCGGAGCCACTCAGCGAAAATTTCACTGTAGCGTTCTTAACAGAGGCGCTTGCCAAAGGCAAAACAAGCATCAAGCAGGTATTGCTAGCTCAGGATATCATTGCGGGCATCGGCAATATCTATGCCGATGAAGCACTCTCCTATGCCGGCATTCATCCCCTACGCCGCGCCGACTCCCTCACGGCTGCCGAAATACACCTGCTACACGAAGGTATCGTTGCCGTACTCACAACGGGCATTGAGCATGGTGGTACATCGTTTAACGACTATCGAGACATGTGGGGAGAGGCAGGCGACAACTATAGTCATATGCGTGTCTACAAGAAGCATAGACAGCCCTGTGGGCATTGTGGAACTCTCATCGAACGTATCCCCATTGCCCAGCGCAGTACTCATTTCTGTCCCGCATGCCAGCGACTCACAGGGGAGTGAAAAACGCTTCAGTGCATTGCACCGACGCTCCATTCACCTTGAACGTGACATCAACTGTCGCGGGAACTCTTGCTGGTTGCCGTCCTTGCAGTGGTAGGCTGAACGAGACATAGCCGCCGCTATTGCTAATGGGCTGGGAATCAAGGACAGCATCGCTATATTTGAAGTGAACCACGGCTTGTGCAGTGGCACCACTGACTCCAGCTACGTCGCTGGTCAACTTGGCATAAATAGCAATTGTACTATATGTGCCAGGAGCGTTATTCGACGACCACGCTCCGCAACGGTAGGTCGGCACCGTTGCAATCGGAGAAAGCTGGGCCTGAAACGACTTGTTCACAGTCACCGTCTGCTGCGGCACTGCTTGGCTTACCGCCCCACCACAAGCTGACAGCAGAAAAAGCAGCATAAAAAAACTGCTAATAGCTACGAGATGATGCTTGTATTTCATAGAGTTTTCATCACAGGTAAACGTATTTTTGCGCTTCCTATTATAACAGATTTTTAGGGTATAAATGAACTCTCATTTATCTCCAATGCGTTCCCATTCTCCTTGCTAAACTGCCCCAGATGCTTTGAGAACTTCTTTTCCCGCGAGAACGGGGAGGCCCTGATTTATCTCTTCTATTGTCTTGCTGATTGTTTTGAACTATGTTACACTGTAAATCAGCAGAGGAATATATTGACTTGAGGTAGGTATTGCGGTGAATCAGTGGGCAGACGAGCAACTAGAATTAGTAAGCCAATTGCTGAACAATGAACAATTCGCATCTACTGATAGTAACACTTCACCAATGACGCACCCGGATCCGGGCCGTGAACAACGCAAAGGAATTCCAGAAATCGTTTTTGGTGAGAGCAAAGAAGTTGCACAAATTATCGATATGACACGCGGCTTGATCTCTGGTTCTGGCCGGGCAATTGTCACACGGCTGAGACCGGAAGCCGTTACTCAGGTGCGAGAGGCTTTCGCAGATTGCACGCTTGATGTACGTGAGGTAGCGCGAGCAATGGTTATCTATGGGCCAGGCTACCAGCGACGTAGTTCAGGAGGGCATGTAGGCATTATCACTGCCGGGACATCCGATATCCCAGCGGCCACTGAAGCGCAACTCATTGCTCAGGAGATGGGATGTCTCGTCACTTGCATCTATGATGTCGGAGTTGCAGGCTTGCATCGTCTGGTGCAACCGTTGCGTGACCTGTTGGCAGCAGAGGTAGATGTCGTCATCGTTGCGGCTGGTATGGATGGAGCATTACCTTCTGTTGTTGCAGGGCTTGTTCCTGTTCCTGTTATTGGATTACCAACATCAATTGGCTATGGAATAGGCGGCAAAGGTATTGCCGCATTGCTTTCAATGTTGCAAACGTGTGCGCCAGGTCTATGCGTTGTAAACATCGACAACGGAGTTGGGGCTGGAAGCACGGCAGCACTGATTGCCAATCGTGTAGCGCACGCACGGAAGCGGCGGGAGTAACAGTCGCAGTAGGGAAGCAGCGAGAGAAGCTCCTAGGAGCTTGTCTCACCGCTTTGTACGTGAATGTACGAAGTTTTAGAGAGGCGGGACTCCTAATGGCAAATGGTAAACGTGGGCCAGAACCTGGTTCGCCAAGAGCAAAACATGGGGGAGAGGCTGTACGAGAAAAATACGGCTCGGAGTTTTATGCAAAGATTGGGAAGAAGGGAGGCGATACTGTCAAAGAGAAGCGTGGACCGCAGTTCTATGCCGAGATCGGCAAGAAAGGTGGCGAGTCTACTAAGCGCCAGCAAGGATCAGCATTCTACTCAAGAATTGGCAGAAAAGGCGGTGAGCGGGGGCGCTCTACTAAGGGCAAGGAGTAACCCGTACAGAAACAGAGGCAAGTGTCGCGGCACCTATCTCTGTTTCTGTATGCGGTCCAGGCGCACTGCGGGTAATTGTGTGGTAGGCATTTCCTCCATGCCGGCTGCAATCAGCGTGATGCGGATCTCATCGTCTAAGGAGGGATCAATAACCGCACCGAAGGTAATATCGGCTGCGTCGTCAATAGCCTGTCCAATACGCTCTGCGATCTCATGTACCTCAAAGAGCGTCATATCCTCTCCTCCACTAATATTGAAGAGCACACGCTGCGCTCCACGGATGGTTACATTTAGGAAACCACCCGCGATAGCCTCTTTTGCTGCCTGCTCAGCACGATTGTGGCCATGACCGTGACCAAGGCTCATCAGC
>JAFATZ010000205.1 GCA_019243675.1 Ktedonobacteraceae bacterium
CTCTGGCCACTCACTAGCAGTGCCGCCGCGTTTATCGATTTCTTGCACGAATACGAATTACAAAACAAATAAACCATCAATTGTACTTTGCTTGCAGTAGGAATTGCCGCAAAGCAGTCGCCGCTAAGGAGAGCTTTCTATCTTTCAAATGCACAACATACCATTGACGCTGCCAGGGAAAGCCCTCTACATCTAGTACCACTAGGTCGCCAATGCACACTTCAAACTTAACCGCCTCCCATGAGAGAACAGCTATACCTAGATCAGCGATCACCCCTTCTTTAATCGCTTCGATATTGCCTAGTTCCACGGTCTTCTGAAAGGATATGCCTGCCTGGGCAAAGTGGAGATCCGTATCGTGCCTCGTACCAGCGCTCTGATCGCGTTGTAGCAATATCTCTTCTTGTAAATCTTCTAGCCGAAGTCCGCTACGCGCTGCTAGATGATGAGATGGAGCTGCTATGGGTACTAGTTCGTAGGGGAGCAGAGGCTTGAGAACGAAACGGTCGTGCTGCTCAATGACGCTCATCACAACGAGATCAACTTCATGGGAGAGAAGTTGTTCCTCTATGATATGGCGGTCGGCTACTGTAAGTGTGACATGGATTCCTGGATAGCGGCTATGAAAATCCGCTAGTAGTGCTGGTACTACATACGTGCCTGCACTTGTGCTAGCACCTATTATCACGCTTCCCCGTTCCATCCGATGTATCTCACGCACGATGGGAGCAGTCTCAGCAAAGAGGGCCAAGAGGCGTTCCGCATGATGCAATAGTTCCTGGCCCGCTGGAGTTAGTACAATGCCTCTACCACTGCGTACGAAAAGTTGTAAACCTAACTGCTGCTCAAGAGTCCTGATCTGCTGTGAGACAGCGGGCTGAGAGAGATAGAGCAGCGCTGCTGCCCGTGTATAGCTGCGGTGATGCGCCACTGTACGAAAAAGCGTAAGTTGATGCATTGTAAGGTCCATTGTTGTTATCCCTATAACCCCAGTTCTATGAATTGGATAGCAAACTGCTACTACTACTAATATATATACCATGCTACAATTCATATAGCGAAAGTAGTTTTATGTAACCACAAGGAGAGATCATCATGGCAACAGAGGTTACCTCTGATGAGCAAAGAAGCCGTTGGGCATCCGGCGTGCTTCCCTACGCTAAAATGGGCTACTGGAACCCCGACTATGAGCCGAAAGATACCGATATTCTGTGCGCATTTCGCATAGTGCCTCAAGAGGGTGTTGAACCCGTCGAGGCAGCAGCAGCAGTGGCGGGCGAGTCTTCCACCGCAACTTGGACGGTGGTCTGGACTGACCGCTTAACTGCATACGAGAACTACCAGGCCAAAGCCTACAAGGTTGTCTCGGTCCCCGGTACGGACCAGCATATCGCGTACATTGCCTACGATATAGACCTGTTCGAGGAAGGCTCTATCGCAAACCTTACCTCTAGTATCATTGGCAATGTTTTTGGCTTCAAGGCTCTCAAAAGCTTGCGCTTGGAAGATATGCGCATTCCACCACACTACATAAAGACCTTTCAGGGACCAGCTCATGGCATTGTCATGGAGCGAGAGTACCTTGATAAGTATGGCCGTCCTTTACTGGGTGCTACCACTAAGCCAAAACTTGGTCTTTCTGCCCGTAATTATGGACGTGTCGTTTATGAGGCACTGCGTGGTGGCCTAGACTTTGTCAAGGACGATGAAAATATCAACTCACAGCCCTTTATGCGCTGGCGTGACCGCTTCCTCTATTGTATAGAGGCAGTGAACAAGGCAGTTGCCGAGACTGGCGAGGTCAAGGGCCACTACATGAATGTCACCGCTGCGACCATGGAAGACATGTATGAACGAGCTGAGTTTGCCAAAGAACTGGGCAGCGTCATTATCATGATCGACCTGACCGTCGGCTACACAGCCATCCAGTCTATGGCCAAATGGGCGCGCAGGAACGGTTTGATTCTGCATCTGCACCGAGCTGGCCACGCCACCTACACACGTCAGAAAACGCATGGCGTCTCCTTCCGTGTGATTGGCAAGTGGATGCGCATGGCTGGCGTCGATCACATCCATGCCGGTACCGTGGTTGGCAAGCTGGAAGGTGATCCCATGATCACTCGCGGCTACTATAAGACGCTAATTGGCAAGAAGTATGATGCAGACCCTTCCATAGGCTTGTTCTTTGAGCAAGATTGGGCGTCAATGCCTGGAGTCATGCCTGTCGCTTCTGGTGGCATTCATGCCGGACAGGCGCATCAATTGCTCTACTATCTGGGCGAGGATGTTGTGTTACAATTCGGTGGCGGCACCATCGGGCATCCAGACGGCATCGCCGCTGGTGCGACAGCAAACCGTGTTGCAATGCAAGCGATGATTCAAGCACGCAACGAGGGGCGTGATTATATGGCCGAGGGACCGGAGATCTTGGAGAAAGCAGCAAAGTGGTGCCGCCCACTGCGTAACGCCCTCGAGGTCTGGAAAGATGTGAGCTTCAACTACGCCTCGACCGATACGCCTGATGCCCTGCCGACACCGAGTTATTAGTAGAGTAAGGAGGAGTACTCAATGACTTTTCATCTGACCCAGGGAACGTTTTCCCACCTGCCGCCTCTCACCGACGACGAGATCGCCCTGCAGGTGCAATACTGTTTGGACAACAACTGGCCTCTCAATATCGAATACACGGACGACCCTCATCCACGTAACACATACTGGGACATGTGGGGACTGCCGATGTTTGATATCAAGGACGCGAAGGCGATTGTCTTCGAGATCAACGAGTGCCGCAAGGCCTTCGGGAATTATTACATTCGCGTGAGTGCCTATGACCGTACTAAGGGTCGCCAGACCATCGCCCTTTCCTTCATTGTGAATCGGCCCGAGCACGACCCAGGCTTTAGCCTGACTCGCCAAGAGTCACATGATCGTGTCATACGCTACACCTTACGTGACTATGAAACTGACAAGCCGAAGGGCGAGCGCTATAAGAGCTAATCCAAGGCTTGACTTGAGTGTCATGGTTTTGCACCCAAATCTGTGGGGGGCGTGAGAATTCATGCAAGGTATGATGTACCAGCAGGGCATGATAAATCAGGCCCCTACTTGCTTCTTCTCTACGAAGAAAAAGCCAAGCTGTATAGAGATACCCATTCAGAGGGGATTATGACTACACTTCCAACTCCTGATACCGAGAAACAAAACGATGCCGTAAATGCAACGCAGGATACTTCTCAGGAGGCCAATGTCGATGTATCGAGTGTGCTCGAGGAATCGCACGTACTAGATGTGTTGGACAAGCTAGATGAGGAACTTGTCGGACTCACATCAGTCAAGATGCGTATTCGTGAAATTGCCTCGTTACTCGTAGTTGACCGACTGCGCCGTACTCTTGAATTGACGACCCGTCCTCCCTCGCTGCATATGTCTTTTACTGGCCCACCGGGGACTGGCAAGACGAGTGTGGCGATGCGCATGGCGACGATTTTGCATCGCCTCAACTATGTGCGTAGAGGACATCTCGTCGCTGTCACACGCGACGACTTAGTGGGTCAGTATATCGGTCATACTGCACCCAAAACCAAAGAGATTCTGAAGCGGGCGATGGGCGGTGTGCTCTTCATTGACGAGGCCTATTACCTCTACCGTCAGGAAAATGAACGAGACTATGGCCAGGAGGTCATTGAGGTTCTGCTGCAAGTGATGGAGAACCAGCGCGAGGATATCGTGGTGATTCTTGCCGGATACAAGGACCGCATGGAAACCTTTTTCCAGTCCAACCCCGGTGTCAGTTCGCGCATTGCCCACCACCTGGATTTTCCCAATTACACGATCGAAGAGCTGCTTGCCATCGCGCACATCATGCTTGCGGAGCAAATGTATCGTTTCAGTCCCGAGGCAGAGAAAGCCTTTGAAGCCTACCTCAACAAGCGCATGGAAATGCCTCGCTTCTCTAACGGACGCAGTGTGCGCAACGCTCTAGATCGAGCGCGCTTGCGTCAGGCCAACCGCCTGATTGCCAAAGGAGGGAAACTTTCAAGGATGGATCTGATGACCATTGAGGCTGAAGATATCCTGGCTAGCCGCGTCTTCACCGAGGGTATACCAGAGAACGAAGAGAAAGCGCCCGGGCCAGAGATGCATGAACAACCAAAATAGCTTATCAGTGTGTTGTACTGCCCAGGCGCAGAATTCTGAGCGCTCGTTCTGTAGCATCGCTCATCAAGGTAGCGGCGTGTTCCATAGCGTAGGCTAACGGCATGGGGCCTGAAGGCAGAACAGCCACGGCGTCAACACCGAGGGCATAGACACACTGATAGTTGTTCCCTAGTCCACCGGCAAGTGCAAGCACGGGTAGCCCGAAACGTTTCGCAAGAGTGGCGACCGCGCTTACACTCTTGCCATAGGTGGTCTGTTCATCAATCTGTCCCTCGGCAGTCAATACCAGATCGGCCCTTTGCATGTGCTGTTCAAGTCCTACTGTTTCGAAGACCAGTGAAGCGCCAGGACGCAGATTCGCACGCAGAAAAGCCAGTAAACCTGCACCCATGCCACCAGCGGCACCTGCGCCAGCAACCTCTTGCACAGCGTAGCCAAGGTCCCGCTCAATGATCTGTGCATAGTGAGCCAGGGCTGCATCAAGTTGTGCCACTATCTCAGGCGTTGTTCCCTTTTGAGGGCCATACACCGCAGAGGCACCCGTCGGACCGCACAAGGGATTAGTCACGTCGCACGCAACCTCGATAGTGCAGTGTTTCAGGCGAGGGTCCATAGTTTCTATTGAGATACGCGAAAGCGTTGCCAATGCTCCTCCTCCGGCAGCAATCGCCATCCCTTCATCCGTCAACAGCGCAGCTCCTAGTGCCTGCAGCATGCCTGCTCCTCCGTCATTGGTCGCGCTACCTCCGATCCCGAGGATGAAATGATGGCATTGGCGGTCCAATGCTGCTGTCACCAATTCGCCCACTCCGTAGGTCGTAGTGATGCGCGGATCACGTTGCTGCTCTGGGACAAGAGGCAGCCCAGCGCAAGCCGCCATCTCAATAACCGCAGTATGTCCATCGCCGAGAATGCCAAAGAATGCAGTGACAGGTTCCCCTAGAGGACCAGTCACCACGTGTTGCACGATGATACCTCCGGTGGCATCGACCAACGCTTGTACTGTTCCTTCTCCTCCATCGGCAATTGGCACAATGTCAATCTGAGCCTCCGGGTAGACAGCTCGTGTACCTTGTGCCATCGCCTCGCCAGCTTGGGCGGCACTGAGGCTTCCCTTGAGCGATTGAGGTGCAATGAGAATATGCATAGCGCTAGTTTCCCTATGGCATTCGCTTTATGTCGTCACAACATACAGCCCTGCCATACCACCCATCATGTGATCGGTAACATGACAGTGGTACAACCATGTACCGGGGTTGTCCTCCACGTACTCAAACGTTCGTGTCGTCGCTGGCCCCAGCACGAGCGAGTCATCAAACCGACCCTGGAAAGGCCAGCGATGACCATGTAAGTGGAAGATGTGAAATTCTTTTCCCAAGGCGGCAATGCGCCAGCGTACACGATCACCCACACGGGCCGTAAACTTAGGCGTGTTGCCTACAAACGCGTACCCATTAAAGCAATCGAAATCCTGTGACAGTGAAGGTACATCATCGTGATACAGATCGTGGAAAAAGAGGAAGATTTCTTGATCTACTGCTGTTGTCTTCTCATCAGTAACAGCAATCATGCCAAATAGGCCCAATTCAGCCCCAAACTCCATGAGCATCTTTGGTCCTTGTGGCTTGGAATGGTCGTGGTAGAGCCAGGTACCGACCGAATCTGGGCGCGCAATCCATTCGTAGGTATAGGATTGACCAACTTCTACTGCACCGCTAGGCCTAGGTAGAGCAGCAAGCCAACTCGCGTCGCTGTTCACTGTATAGAACACGCCATGAGGATGCATGCTGTGAGCAAACTTGTAATGGGTATCCTGGTTGCGGAAGTGAATGCGAATCGTATCACCAACTTCAGCGCGAATGATCGGCCCAGGAATACCCGCGTTCAAGCCAATATCGTTATTGCCAGCAAGTGGTTTTTGCCACCCTGGAGTATAGGCGCGGTAGCCGATGGCCCAAAATGAGGTTTGGTTAGCTGTGTAGTGATCTCCCATCATGCCATCATAGCCCGTGGGTACCAGATTGTGCTGGAAAGAATCGGCTTGAATCCAGTACTCTCGCAACCTTCCTCCAACAGATGCATGCGCAACCTGACTAGTTACGTTGTGAGAAGCCAAGGCCGATCCAACTGGTGTGGCCACAGCTAAGCCACTGCCCGCTGCAAACCCTTTCAAGAGTGTGCGGCGTGAAAATTCATCGTGCTCCGGTTCGGGTCGAAATAAAGTAGTGCTGGGTGCTTTACCCTCGGTAAGTGACTCCAAGTCTCCCACGCTCGTGTTTTGATCCTGTGGTGCCATGAAATTCCTCATTTGGTAGTAGGGGAACTAATCTTAAAGGATACTAGCATATTAGCACACCCTAATATAGCTTGTCAACATATATGGGGTATTCTTGTAGAATCTGCGAATTAGACGAGGAAAACTGTTTTTGTCTGTAAAAAATAAGTAACAGATTAATTGCATATATTATATTAATATGTAAGGAGGATAAAATGACTACAGAAGCATCTGCCCGCATCGTCATGCAACGGTGCGATATACTAGGAGAGTTCAGTGAAGAG
>JAFATZ010000448.1 GCA_019243675.1 Ktedonobacteraceae bacterium
TACTGGGAGCAATCGCTACGCCTATAGTAACAATTTCAACGATGTGAGTGGGCTAGCGTGGTCACCCAATGGCCGATGTATTGCCGCTGCCAGTTTGATTGGGCAGGTAGTACAACTTTGGGATGTGCCTGATGGTAGCCCTCTTTATACTCAGCATTGGGATGGTGCGCGAGTCTGTGCTGTGGCGTGGTCGCCTGATAGCGAGCGCCTTGCTCAGGTAGGTATGGGACCAGTACTGGTATGGTGGGTGGGTAGAAGAGAGAAACGCGCTTAATCGTACATCGTTGCTTCTTGTTCGCGCTGCTTGGCCTCTTGCCTTTGCATCCAACGAATGAACAAGATACTTACGATGACGATATAGACGATGTTGCCTGGAACCCACATGATGAGACCGCCCAACTGCTGGTCTGTGGCGGGTGACAGGCCCCAGACGCGGGGGGCATGTATGTATGGTTCGTACAACGGCGGCGCAAATGTTAGACCTGCACCCAAAGCCACCGTGGGCATACCACTGAGAAAAAGGTAGAGTATCTGACCCCCTACTGATAGTCTTGGCAGTTCTTTTACTGGACTAAAGACGGGCCACCAGTAGATGATGCCAAACCCTATGAAACTGAGATGCTCTAGGATATGCAGACTTTGGTTGACAAGCGTTGCATCATAGAGCACTGGCGCATGCCAAAGCCAGAAATCGCCATTATACAGGAAAAACGCTACCATCGGGAACGTTAACATTTTTCCTAGACGCAGCAGGAAAGGCTTGCGCAAGAGCGGTTGAAAGAGCCAGCCAGGTGTACCAAGTAGCAGCAGTGGAGGCCCTACAATAGTAAGAAATAAGTGTTGCACCATGTGAGCACTGAAGAGATAGTCGTCTCCCAACTTGTCCAATGCCGAAAATAATGAAAGAAAGATAATATTGACTCCTAGCAAAAACATGACCACCTGACTTATCTTTACCTCTTCGGCAGGATAGTACTTTTTGCGCAATGGACCTACTGCATAGAGATAGAGACCTATGATGAGTATTGTTCCTATAATGATGGATGGCTGCCAGTTCCACTGAGTAAGCCAAAAGTTGAGTCCTGCATTCATTAGCTATCGCCCTTTCAGTATATACCAAGTAATTATAGCAGCAGCCTGAGAGAGCTACAAGGTACCTCGATGTTTTGCAGGGCTTTTCCATTCTGAAAAGGGCCTCAGTGGTTGCCCCACCCGAAAATGTGAGAGAAGGTGTGATCAGGGCGGGCGCACCCGCCCTGATCACACCTTCTCTCATACACAACTGGGGCGAGGGGGGGATTGCAATGCCCTGTATTTTGAATGGAGCATGCAAACTCTACCATAGCATTCAGGTATTTGTAAGGTAGCATTTGTCACTTGCAAGGGATGTATCAGGGACAAGGGCGACAATACTAAGCGTTGAACTATTTACCAGGGGAAATAGACTTATGAAGGCCATACAGCGTATTGCATGGGTAACGGTTGCATTCACCTATATTTTAGTCGGCCTAGGCGTAACAGTGCGCGCCAATAATGCAGGTCTAAGCTGCCCCGACTGGCCTCTGTGCTATGGGCAACCATTTGTTTTTCCTGATATCGGTGCCCTACTCGAAGAGATTCACCGCTATACCGCTTCGATTGTCAGTATACTTGTAATAGCATTGGCTATAAGCGCGCTGATCTGGGGGCGCAAGAATAAGCAGATACTTATTCCTGCGTTGCTCGCCGTACCTTTGCTTGCAGTACAGGTCGTGCTGGGTGGCCTTACAGTGCTGATGAAACTGCCACCTTCAATTATTACTGCTCATCTAGCAACAGCACTGGCAATCTTTGCAGCAGTGATCACCGTAGCTACAATGTCAAGCCCTCCGACGCCCAATAGGGAGCGTCCAGAAAAGACGCGCAGGTTCGCACAACAAGCCATGACCACAGCTCTGCTCGTCTACGGCTTAATGCTTAGTGGTTCCTATGTCGTGGGTAGTGGAGCCTCTCTTGCCTGCCCTAGCTGGCCACTGTGCGGACAAGCTCCCTCGTGGGCTGTCTACTTCCACCTGAACGATGTGAATATGTTGCACCGCTATATTGCAACCTTCGTTGGAGTGGTGCTAGCATGGACGTTGTTCTCGGCGTGGCGTAGGCGTAGTGTAGCTCCTGCTCAAGCGTGGATTGCGTTGGTAGCTGCTGTACTGTTTATTGCACAGGCTACAGTTGGTGCTCTCCTCGTTCTCTTGCAGAAACCCATCTTTACCCAGATTCTTCACCTAGCACTTTCGACTGCAGTATGGGGCTGCCTGGTACTCATCTCAGCACTTGCCGCACGGCAGTTGCGGGCAACACCACAGGGAGAAGATGAGCAGCTCGCAGAGGCTGAGTCTGAGCACGTGGGACGTATTCGCCAGATTATCTCAAGTTATGTTGACTTAATGAAGCCCCACGTGACTGTGCTCCTGTTGGGGACAACAGCGGCAGCGATGGCTATTGCTGCTGGTTCTTTGCCTCCGCTGGGTCTCTTAGTAGCAACGCTGCTTGGCGGCGCTATGGCGGCAGGCAGTGCTAATTGTATTAACTGCTATCTTGATCGTGACATCGATCAGATCATGGGCCGTACACAACGTCGCTCTCTGCCCTCTGGTAAGGTGCAGCCCACGCATGCGCTTATCTTCGGTATTGCGCTTGCTATTGGCTCCTGTCTACTGCTGTCAACGTTTGTGAACCTGCTTAGTGCTTCGTTAGCACTGGCAGCCATTCTCTTCTACGTGTTCGTTTACACCCTTGGATTGAAACGTACCACTGCACAAAATATTGTGATTGGTGGTGCAGCCGGGGCTGTACCAGTGCTGGTGGGCTGGGCAGCGGTGACCAATACCATCACACTGCCCGCCATCTGGCTTTTCGCTATTATCTTCTACTGGACTCCTCCGCACTTCTGGGCGCTTTCCTTGCTTATTCAAAAGGATTATGAAAAGGCACATGTGCCCATGCTGCCAGTAGTGATGGGAGAGAGTGAGACGCGCAAGCAAATTTTTCTCTACTCGCTCCTCTTGTTGGCTGTTACCCTCGTTCTGTTTGCTATGCACACGATGGGCTACATCTACCTATTCTCAGCCCTGATCATGGGCGGCATTCTGATTTATATGTCAGTGCGCCTCTTACAAGAGAAGACGAAAGGCTGGGCACGTACGATTTTCTGGTATTCAAACTGCTATCTTGCCGCGATCTTCGCGGTGATGGTGATAGATCGGGTTATTCACTATTAAGCGGGCACGATAAATCGGGCCCCTACAAGGAATGTAGGTATGAACTGGCGTCTTGCATCTCGGCTCTCTGTAATTGTATTTGCCATACTCGTTGTTGTGTTTGTAACCATTATCCAACACAATCAGACTGAGCACGTATCACTGCCAGGAAATACGATAAATACGGAAGGATTGCAGGGAACTGATCTTGGGGCAACGCCAGCCCCCAATTTCCTTTTAACCGACCAATTTGGCAAACAAGTCTCGCTCTCTCAGTTCAAGGGGCAGCCAGTTGTACTCACATTCCTCTATACCCATTGCCCCGACGTATGTCCTCTCACTGCTGAGAAATTGCACACGGTTATGCAAAATCTCGGCAGCGATGCTCAACGGGTTGCGGTCTTGGCTGTAAGCACCGATCCTAAAAGAGACAACATCAGTGCGGCTCTCAGTTTCTCCAAAACCCATCGTATGACAGAGTATTGGCATTTCCTCGTGGGTACACAAGCTTCGCTGTCTCCGGTGTGGACAGCTTATAGTGTCTATGCACAGCAAGAACAACAAACAGTTAATCATACCTTGGCGCTCTTTGTGATTGATAAGCAGGGCAAGGAGCGCATTCTCCTTGATGATAGTTTCACACCAACGCAGCTTACAGATAATCTTAGAATATTGTTGAAAGAATAACTTAAAGAGAGAATTTTATTACACTGTTGGTGGTGGATGGATATGTCTGACCTGGTAAATAGCCATGTACTCGTAGTCATCTCCGATAAACTCCTTAACGAGCACCGAATGCTGTAAGGCTTGGTCGATAATCTTCATTCGCTCTTTATAACCGTGGATATCGCCTAGCATTTCTCCATCGGCGATAACATAGTCGATACGATCCCAGTTGTCCCGCAAGAGGGTATCACGTACTGCTGGGTCAAGGGCGACATTCCAGTAGACATGAGCATAGGGGTAGAGCGCGCCCTGCCCGACTCCCTCGCCCCCCTGCTCATGCAGATCAGTGTACAGGTTGGGATTGATCACCACGACGGCGGAGCGCGGCACATGCGTCCGTATCCAGATCAGCGTCTGGGTCTGCACCGAGATCGGATGCAGGGTGAAGAGATTAAAGGGGGTCAGCTCATGCTGGAACTCGTAGGGCACCAGAGCCGCCAGCACACAACAGCCCAGCAGCACACGCACCAAGTCCATGCGCACCACCCTACCCAGCCACTTCGTGACCGTATGGAAGGCCAGGGCGGCGTTGAGGGCGGTGAGCGGGACCAAGGGCAAGATATAAAAGGGGAAGATCACTCCCCCACGCAGCAGCAAGACCCAGAAACTGATGGAGAGCAGAGCCAACAACAGATGGATGCGCTTCCACCAACCGATCAGCACGTTGAACACCAACGGAGCTATGCTCAACACCATGAGCAGGGGATCTCCATTGATCCAGGCCGTCCACGCCTGAGCAATACTGCCCTGATCTTGACCGCGCTGCACTTGGCCAAGGTAGGTGTCCAACAAGCTCAAATGGGCATGGTGGTCCCAGGGCAGGTGCCAGCTCGCGGGCAACAACTCCCCTTTCAAGATGGAAAGCAGCACAAAGCCCGAGATCAGGGCGATGGCGGTGTAGCTGAAGGCGATCAGCCCAAAGCTACGCTGAAAAGGGGTGGTATGCAACCACACCCCATACAAGATGGCAGGCAGCAAGACGAGCAAGACCTCTTTGCAGAGCACCGCCATGCCAAAGCACAAGGCGGCGGTCACCACCCACAGCAAGCGACTGTTGCTTGAGAGCAGCAGGTAGAGCGCGAGCAGGAACCAGAAGGTGGCAAAGTTATCTAAGAGCACTTCGCGTTGGAAGGTGATGGAGAGGGGCGAGAAGGAGAAGATGACCAGTGCGAGCACCCCAATCAGACAACTGGCACTGACCCGACGAGCCAGTAGGTAGACCAGCAAGCTCGAAGCCACGGCGATCAGCAGCATCAGGACGCGGGCACTCTTGATGGCGGTGCCAAAGGTAAAGAAGCCCCCAGGCAGTTGCAGCCAGCCAGCCAGTTGGACCCAGGCCATGGGCGGATGGCCATAGCCGTAGGGATAGGGCGAGAGCCAGCCGTGGGTGATGGCCCAGGCCGCTGAGACGTAGGTGCCTTCATCTTGTTCATAGTGCGGGTAGCCAAACATATTCAGCCCATGAGCTACAAGTACAATCATGAGCACAGCACAGATAATCACGGCCTCCAACCACGCCGGAAGAGGAAATGACATGCTAGTGACAGAAGGGAGCAGTGTGACGTTAGGCATACGGCGCGTCTCACTCACAGTGATGCGCTTCTGTTGCTCAGGTCTCACTCTGGGTATAACTGTCGTATCATCTCCTGTGAGTTTTCTGAGCGGACGGCGTGTGTGTCCAGGACGAGACACTGTGCGCACAAAGAAACTGGCATGTCTATGTAGGGTGACCTTGCTATCTTCACCCTCTCGCTCTTGTTGGGTCTCCTGCTGAGCGTTTCTCGCTTGTAATTGGTCAGTTCTCTCTTCAGTAGGTGTGACAATGCAGGAATTTGATGGTGACAATTCTGCGGACGAGTGCTCTGACTGCTCTAGCTTCTGAGTTGTTTGGGAAGCTGTCATATTTCTCCTTGTGAAAAGAACTGTGTGGGAAAGGCGAAAAAACGCATCACCTCGGTCTAAAAATAGCACTATAGTATGTGGTTCTAGTATAATAGTGGTTAATTTCTGGTTAAAGATGCGCTCGGTAGGTTATAAAATAATAAAAAGTATAATTGTTCAGCTTTAGTATAAACAGCCTTGAGAATTATTCAAGTTGGGTCAGTAAGAGAGACAACCGTAGGGGATATGGAGTATATCTATCAGCCAAGTTGTCTTCTTGCCGCTGCTCTCCACTTCTCACGCTGTTGTTCGCGTATCTTCTCTGATGCAGGAATATAACAAGCCAGAAATTGATCGCGGAAGGCAGGATAACTACCTGTAAGGATAGCGTTGCGTAAATGTGTAGCAAGGCGCAGCATAAAGCGGATATTGTGGATACTACCAAGGCGGTAGTAGAGATGTTCTTCACTACGTGCGAGATGGTGGACATAGGCAGCGCTATAGTTTTGACATGTATAGCAATCGCACCCTTCCTCTATAGGGGCGTGCATCGTACGGAAGCGAGCGGTTTTGATGTTGACACGGCCAGAAGAGGTGAAGAGGCCACCATGACGTGCTACACGTGTCGGCAAGACGCAATCGAACATGTCTATACCTAATCCCACGCCTATCACGAGGTCTTCTGGTGAGCCGACGCCGAGCAGGTGACGCGGCTTCTCATGGGGTAACGTCAGTGTCACATAGGGCAATATCTCCCACATCTGCGTCTTTGGTTCGCCTACGGAGAGGCCACCAATAGAAAATCCAGAAAAAGGCATGTCACCAATGATGCGTGCGCTCTGCTGGCGCAATTGCGCTTCACACCCGCCCTGTACAATACCAAAGAGGGCCTGCTCTGGGCGATAGCGCTCCTTAGCAACAAGAGCGCGCTCTTCCCAACAATGTGTGCGCTCCATCGCTTGCAACGTATCTGCATATGAGCAAGGATAGTCAGTACAGATATCAAGTGGAAGGATAATATCTGCTCCCAGCTCAGCCTCAATCTGCATAACGCTTTCAGGAGTAAGCGTGTGCAAGGAGCCGTCGAGATGCGATGTGAACGTTACGCCCAACTCGCTAAGTTTACGCAAATGACCAAGGCTCCAGACTTGGAAACCACCACTATCGGTCAGAAGAGGACCATTCCAGTGCATAAAAGAATGCAACCCTCCGAACGAGTCAATGAGTGCAGAGCCCGGGCGCAGCATCAGGTGATAGGTATTAGCAAGAATAATGCTGGCACCAGCAACGTGCAACTCTTCTGGAGAAACGCTCTTCACTGTCGCCTGTGTACCGACTGGCATAAAGATGGGAGTTTGAATCGTGCCATGTGCTGTGTGGATAGTGCATGCTCGTGCCCCTGTGGTAGAGCACTCAGCATCGATCGTAAAGGTCAATGATGACATGTGTTCCTTAAGTGAACTTTAGGGAATGAATAGATTTTCACTATTCTCTCACAACCGTCAAGCTTACGAAAGAAGACACAGGCAAAATTTTGTTCTGCCTATGTCAAAACAAGTTTTTGCCTGTGTATGCGCAAATTCCTCTAGAATGCCTGATAAAGCCCTTGCAAATAGCCTAGGGATGGTGTATGCTGCAAGCGGTATCCCATCTCGGTCTCGCGTACAGTGCTCGTCCAGAGTATCCAATCCCACGCTGGTAGCGGGAGAGAACGACTGGTGACATCTGCAAGGATATGACCCGGAGGATTACCAACATATCACTAAGGAGGTCTCTAGTTGAACTTCGTTGACAAAACCCTTACATGTCGTGAATGTGAGCAGCCCTTTACATTCACGGCGGGAGAACAAGAGTTCTACCAGCAAAAGGGCCTAGTGAATCAGCCTGCTCGTTGCCCCGAGTGCCGTGCCAGACGCCGTGCTAGCGGTGGCGCTGACGCACGCCATGGTGGGCGCTCTGGCTCAGAGGTGCGTGCCCCACGGGTTATGTATACTGTGACCTGCGATGCATGTGGCGCTGAGACACAGGTACCGTTTGAACCCAAACAAGACAAACCCGTCTACTGCAGCCCTTGTTATGATAAGGTGCGGGTCGCACGCGGTTAATTCCCCATAAGCTGCGTAGGCAAAGCCGAGGTGTGTTCTTGGCTTCGCCTTATCTTGTGTATATTTCCTTGGAATAGATTTATTTCGCTAGGCGTTTTTTCGTTATATCTATAGAAAAAAGCGAGTAGTATTCCCTATACTGCACGACGAGGTGCTATCACCAGGCAAGGCTTGGAGGAAGAGCGCCTTATAGTCATTGAGAAAAAAGTGCGCTTTCGCTACTCTCGTGCTAGCACTTTTCTTTAAAGCGAAGAGAAATAACGTTTGTTTGACAACCATTACACTCCTTCACAATTGACACTCGCAGGCTTGTTGGTACAGACGCGGCAGTATCTGACATCTCAGGATGCAGAGAAGATTCAACGTGCCTATGCCTTGGCGAATGAGGCGCACAAGGGAACTTCGCGCCGTACAGGAGAACCCTTCATTCAGCATCCTTTGGAGGTGGCACTACTGCTTGCTACTCTGCGTATCGATGCCGATGGTATTGTGGCTGCATTGCTGCATGACGTCGTCGAAGATACGCACTACTCACTACGTGACTTGCAGGAACAGTTCGGTTCTAGCGTAGCCATTATCGTAGATGGAGTCACGAAATTTAACACACTGGCGCAAACATCCTCTACCTTAAAAGAAGATGGACAGGAGCCTCCTGCTGTAATAGATAAACGTCAACAACGCATTGAGACGGTACGCAAGATGTTATTGGCTATGATAGAAGATCCACGCGTGGCCGTGCTTAAGTTAGCTGATCGTCTCCTCAATATGCGCACATTAGATGCGATGAATTCGGCACAACAGCAGAATAAGGCTCGCGAGACACGAGAAATTTATGCTCCTCTGGCAAGAAGGTTGGGCATGTCGCTGGTGCAGGAAGAGCTTGAGGATCTAGCCCTCAAGTATTTGGAGCCTGAGAAGTACACCCGCCTCGTGCAATTAGTAAACAAAGAGATGGAGCGACAATGCGCCTCTATTGATCTCATCTATCACAAACTACAGGAAGAGATGGAGCGAGCGGGAATCAAGGCCGAGGTGCAAGTGTCGCGGAAATATGTTGCCAGTATAAATCGCCAGCTAGGTGACGTATTGCGTCAACCAAACGAAGGGGAAATGGGCCAGATGTATGACCTCGTCTCTTTCCGCATCTTGGTCGAGACAGATGCTGAGTGTTATCTTGCACTAGGACATATTCATGCCCTGTGGCGGTCTAGAGATGTACGTATCGAGAACTTTATTGCTACATCTAAAAACGGTTACCACTCGTTGCACACCACTGTCTTCTGCTTGGAGGATCAACTTGCCGAGATTCAAATTCGTACGCATGAGACGCAGCGTATTGCCGACTTCGGTATTGCTAGCTACTGGTACCTACAGGAACGTGTTGACAGAAGGGACACAAAGCTAAACGACTGGCCTCTCTCTTATTGTGAAATGGTCAACTGGATTAAGCAACTGCGAGAATGGCAGCGTGAACTGCTGCAGAGTGCCGACGAGTTCGTTGAGGCGGTTAAAGGGGATATCTTCCAGGAACAGATTTTCGTCTTTACTCCAAAGGGTGAGGTGATGGATTTGCCGCGAGGCTCGACACCGCTTGATATGGCATATCGTATACATACTGACTTAGGCGATCATTGTGCTGGTGCGCATATCATGGATACAGGTAGACTGGTAACACACTTTGTGCCACTCGACTACAAGCTTAAAGGTGGAGAGATCGTCGATATCGAAGTGAACAGCGGTGTACGCCCAACACGGGACTGGCTCTCTTTTGCTCGTACCACCACTGCACGCAACAAGATTCGTCGCTACCTCAAAACATATGAGCGCGAAATTGATCTTCAGCTTGGCCGTGAACGGCTGGACTTAGCGCTCAAGGCATCAGGAGCTAGAGGGCTTAGTGAAAAGATTGAGCAAGTGTTGCAAGCATTACGCAATGAGTCTTCCACTTTACTCAAAAATTATGCAACAGTCGATGATATCTATATCGCATTAGGGCGAAAAGGTATGTGGGTAGAAAACTTGATGGAGTTACTTCTGCCGAGGCTACAAGGTATGAGCAAATTGCTGCCCCAGGCCAGCCTTTCCAATAGCACAAAAAACGGCTCCTATCGTCATGGCAATGTACATGGCAATATGTTAGTCAAGCAGGCTCACTGCTGCAATCCCATTCCCGGTGACACGATTGTCGGCATCCTTCATCCGAGCAAGGGTATGTTAGTGCATCGTAGTGATTGCCGCTTACTGCGTCGCTGCGACAGTGCAAAAGCCAAAGTAGAGACGAATTGGTTCCAGGTTGAGGCACCATCCTATCAGGTGCCGATCACCATTATTGCACGCGACCGCGCTGGTCTCCTACGAGATGTAGCAGCGGTGGTTGCTGATGCGGGTATCAGTATGACAGCAGTCACCACTTTAACAAATGCCTCATTACAGAAGGCTGTGATTAGCACCACACTGGAGATAAACGCTGCTGAAGTCATTGATCAGGTGGAACGCATCTTACGCCGTTTGCAGCAGGTGAAAAATGTTGTGAGCGTTGAGAGGGTGTGTCAACAGTAGGGTTTTTGTAAGGCTACCAGAAGCAAAATACATAATGAATAGGCTCTTAGAAGAACAATACACTATACAAGATGTTTCAGCAGCAACAGTACAACTTCTCGCTCTTGTGCAGTCACACATGTCAGCATCTGAAGTAGAGCGTGTACAACATGCTCTTAAAATCGTACAAGAAACATGTCAAGAGGCAACCAGTACTGGTCGACTTCTGCCTTTGGAGCATGCGTTGACAGTAGCCATCATTCTAGCGCGTATGCATATTGATGCTGTTGGAGTTTGTGCTGGTTTGGTCTTTGAGGCTGTTGATGCCAAATTGCTCTCGCTTGAACGTGTTAAGCAAGAGCTTGGACTCCCCCTTGCACACGTCATTGACAGTATGCTACGACTCAACATTCTAGAGCGTAAGAAGCAAACTGTTGTAGAAGCTGCTGTTAATGCTCAAAGCGCACAACAGAAAGGCACCAGAAAAGGCCAGGAGGAGCGAGAAGAGAAGAACAGTGGCGCAAGTGAGGAAAACAAAAAGCGACGCAACCGCGAAGTTCAGCATCATCAACAGGCCGAAACAGTGCGCAAGATGTTTGTTGCTATGGCCGAGGACCCTAGGGTAGTACTACTCAAGCTGGCCTACAGACTGAACACAATGCGCCTGATGTGCCTTCCAGACTATACAGGCGATCTGCAAGAGAGGGTCACTGTCGCCCAGGAGTCTCGCGAGATTTACGCACCGCTGGCCGGACGTCTAGGCATGTCACGTATGGAGAGTGAGCTAGAGGACCTGGCCTTCCAGATTTTAGAGCCAGAAACATACGAGTGGGTGCGTCAGGTTGTCGAAATGGAAAGCAAACAGTGGCGCTCATATGTCGACCGTGTGTGTGCGATTTTGCGCCAGGAGATGGTAGCGATAGGTGTGCAAGCTATTGTTTCGGGCCGAGTCAAACATTTGTACAGTTTTTACAAGAAGCTACTACGCAATGCAGGAGATGTGGGAAGCCTAGAGAACCTCAAGAAAGCAGCCGATGTTAGCCAAATTCATGACGTGATCGCCTTTCGCATTCTCGTGGATACAGCGCCAGATTGTTACCTAGTGCTAGGACACATTCATAGTCTATGGAAGCCGAAAGAGGGGCGCATCAAGGACTTAATCGCTAACCCCAAGCCCAACGGATATAGTGCATTGCATACAACCGTCTTTTGTCTCGATGATCATCTTGCAGAGGTGCAAATCCGCACCCATGCAATGCACGAGATGGCTGAGTATGGTGTAGCAATGCATTGGCATTATAAAGACGTTGGAGATACTGCGTCGGCTTCGGCTAAAGAATTACTCTCCTGGCTGCGCCAACTCACCGAGTGGCAACGTGACATTCGGGCCGCTCATACGAGTGATACAGAGTTTGCCAATGCGGTCAAACACGATATCTTCCAGGAACAGATTTTTGTCTTTACTCCTAAAGGAGAAGTCAAGGATTTACCCGTTGGCTCGACTCCGCTCGATTTCGCCTATCGCGTTCACACCAAAGTTGGCGACCACTGTGCTGGGGCCCGCATCATCACCGAAATCAGTAGAGGTGACGGAGACCGTCTCGTGACACGTATGGTCCCACTGGATTATGAACTGAAGAGCGGTGAAATCGTGGATATCGTCACCAGTCGCAGCGCTCACCCCACCCGTGACTGGCTGAGGTTCGCCCGTACAGCAGCCGCCAAGAGCAAGATACGTCGTTATCTCAAGACACACGAACGCGATATCAACATACAGATAGGCAGGGAACGCCTGGATAAGGCATTGGGTACACGTGGCATAGTGGCTGTGAACGAGGAGGCGGAAAACTGGCTATGTGGCGAGTACCATGTTGCCTCCTTTGCAGACTTGTTGGCCTCTATTGGTGCCAATGATATACGCCCTCATGCCGTTGCTGTCAAGCTAACCGAGCGCTGGCAACAATTGCGTGAAGGGAAAGATGCCAAGGAGACGAAAGAGAAAGAAGAAGAGCCTGTAACATTGCCTGCCTCGACCAACAAACAGCTCTCTTCTACTCGCTTACAGGTTGCAGGTGTCAGTGGTCTTTTGACAAGGTTAGCCAACTGTTGCTGTCCTTTACCTAGCGACGAGATTGTAGGCTTCATTAGCCGTGGCAGGGGAGTTATTGTCCACCGCGCCGACTGCTGGAATGTGAGTCGCTACCGACAAAGCGACCAAGAGCGGGTTATTGATGTCAATTGGGTAAGTATGAGCCAGCCACACTACCGAGCGCCAATTGTTATTGTCGCTCATGACCGTCGGGGTCTGATCCGTGATATTGCTACTGTCGTTTCTGAGGTCGGTGTCAACATGACAACAGTCACGACACATGTCAATGCCAAACATGAAGTGTTTATCAATACCACCCTAGAGATAGAAGGGCTGGAGCAGATGTATCGCCTCTTTGCACGCCTTGAGAAGGTAAAGGACGTAGTGCATGTAGAACGTGAGCTTGGCAAATGGACTAATGCACAAAGTACAAAACAATGAAGAGGGGCAAGCTTTACTTGTCCCTCTTCATTACCACAAATTCCTCTGTCGCTATTTGCCAACATCTTAGCCGCGCAGACGCTCCAACACAGGTGGTTGGCGTAACTTCGCTAGGGCTCCAGCTTCGATCTGGCGTACGCGTTCTCGTGTAATGCCCAGTTCTCGTCCCACCTGCTCTAGTGGGTGGGCTTGTCCGTTGCCCAAACCGAAGCGAAGCCGTAATACCAATTGCTCCCGTGGAGTCAGCACGGACTCCAGAACACGTTGCACTTCATCCTTGAGCGTCTGTGTCGTGGCGATATCCTCAGGAGAAGCCGAGTCTGTGTCTGCCAGCACGTCGCCCAACTCTTGTTCCTCGTCCTCGCCAACAGGCAATTCTAAAGAAACAGGAGCTCCCGGTGCCGCCTGTAGCTCGACCATACGGATGGGATCAAGCCCTGTTGCATCGGCCAGCTCAATCTCTGTTGGCTCACGCCCCAACTCTTGCAGCAAACGCTGGCGCTCACGGCGAATACGATTCAGCGCCGTATTAACGTAGACAGGCAAGCGAATAGTACGACCCTTGTCTGCAACGGCGCGGCTAATGGCTTGGCGAATCCACCAGGTGGCGTGAGTAGAGAAGCGATGGCCACGTCGCCAGTCGTACCGTTGGACTGCCCGAATCAGACCAATATTGCCCTCTTGGATCAAATCCAACAGGGTAAGGCCTCGTCCGACATATCGTTTTGCAATACTCACTACAAGACGAAGGTTTGCCAGAATAAATTGTTTCATGGCATCGCGATCACCTTGTTCAATGCGCTGGGCGAGTTCGACCTCACGCTCGTGCGTGATCATAGGAACGCGCCCGATTTCGCGCAAATAGGTCATCACGGCATCTGACTCACCTGCATCGGTGGCATGAGCCGTATTCTCATCTTGTTCTTCAGAACGACGACGACGCATAGCAGAGCGACGGACGGGTTGCTCTCCCCCGGTTGCCATCGTAGAAAGTGCAAGAAGGGCATTGGCCTCCAATGCAGGTGAGCCTGTAAGCTGAGTCAGTTCTTCATGCATATCAGACATTTCTTCCAACTCAAGAGAACTGGATTCTAAACCGACAAGGTCTTCTTCCATTTCCTGCTCATCTTTACCCGCTCCCTCTACATCATCCTCTGGTCTATCTTCAAGATTTTTGGTGAGCAACTGCTCGACGATGTCGAACGGCTTCCCCTCAAGACCTGAGTCCGTATGTGAGTCATTTAAGGCAAGCGTTGGTCCCGTCATGGCACGCTCTACATCTATCATTATGCGCCCTCCATGAAAACTAATATCTTAAGCAGGCAAGATATGCAGTTCTTCTATCTAGTCGACACTTGGGAAAAACGAGCCTTTGCTGGGACGACCATCCAAGTGTCGAGTGGGAGGAAATCAAGAACGTAAACCTTATCTGCACCAATTACAACACCACCAAGGGCAAAGAATATTCCATAGTTCAATTATAACGCAAGTCTCTCTTTCATTCTAGTCTTTCACCCCCCCTTTTTGGGGTGTTGTGACCAATGAGAAAACTTTTGTTTCCATATTATACGTTTCAACCCCCCCTAGGGTGGCAAATAGTCTCTTAAACCGGAAAAGTTCGCAAAGTAGGACATCGGAGCCTATGGCCCAAATTACCTTTCTTGTCCATGCAGGCAAGCGACGACTTTTTAAATGAAAGGCTTGACGCAATGCAATCTTTTCTCTAGAATAGGCGACATAATGCCAGTACCAGACTACTACTCTATGCTAGAGGTCCCGTCCAGGGCAACACTAGTCCAGATAAAAAAATCCTATCGACGCCTCGTACGTCTGCATCACCCTGACTTGCATGAAGAGACGCAAGACACGCGCATCAAACAGTTGAACGAGGCTTACGCGGTGTTGAGCAATGCAACCAGACGGGCAGCTTACGATGCCCTACTACTGGAGCAACTGCGTGCTACTGTCTTGCTGGAACGTACGCGCCAGCAACAGGCAGAGGGTCGATTGACCGCAGCCGAGGAGCGCCAGGAGAAGATGACCTGGGTGCAGGGCATTGTCGGTTTCTTCCACGAATTGAAGAAAGGCATGAAAGACGAGCGGTAGGGGCCCGATTTATCATGCTCCGCTTACCACACGCAACTATCACGTCCACATGCTGCAGGAAAGTCATGTCGCCCAAGCTCTACCATCTGGCCCCGCTGTTAGCACTTGCACGCCCTGTTCAGCAATGGCAACCGTATGCTCGAAATGGGCACTAGGTTTGCCATCAAGCGTAACCATTGTCCAGTGGTCAGATAACATTTTAAAGCGTTTCGTTCCTGCGTTCACCATTGGCTCGATGGCAACTACGACACCTGGCTGCAACTCGAAATCACCTAGGGCCTCATATTGGAGCGTGAAGTAATTGGGCACCTGCGGACTCTCCCACATCTCGCGCCCAATACTATGGCCCACCAATCCCTCGACAACCGTAAAACCAGCTTTCTTGACGTACGCCTCCATCTGTTTGGCTACTTGGCTCCACAGGCTACATGTCGGAATTAACTCTATAGCAAGTCGCAGCACGCCTTCTGTCGTCTCCAGCAATCGTCGCTTCTGTGCATCAATTACACCAACAGCATGTGTTACAGCGGCATCTCCGCACCAGCCGTTAAGCTTACAACCAATATCAATGCTCACCGCGTCACCTTCTTGTAGGCGGCGCTCTCCTGGAATACCATGCACAATCTGCTCATTCACAGAGATACAAGTAGCAGCAGGAAAAGGTACACCCGTCGGCCCAACAACATCTTTAAAGATGGCTGTAGCACTTTTCTCTGCAAGGAACTGCTCAACGGCGGCATTGATCTCAGCCGTAGTTACCTCCGGTTTTACTAGCTCAGCCGCAATCTGATGTGCCTGCCATACGAGTAAGCCAGCCTTGCGCATGAGCACAATCTCTTCCATTGATTTTAAGTTTTCATTTTTCATAGTATTTTTGTTGCATATTACTACAAGAGTAAGCCGAATGGCTCCTCCAAGAGCCGCTTCACCTCCTGCAAGAAGCGTGCAGCAGTGGCACCATCAATTGCCCTATGGTCGCTAGAGAGGGTAACCTTCATGCGATCACGCACGACAACTTGGCCATCAACCACAACGGGAGTTGGGGTGATAGAGCCAACGGCGAGAATGGCCGACTCCGGTGGATTAATGACGGCGGTGAAGCTATCCACATCGAACATACCGAGGTTGCTGACGGTGAAAGTACCACCGCTCACATCCTCTGGGCGTAGCTTCCCCGCTCGTGCCTCCTCGCCTAAGCGTTGTGTCTCACGGGCAATATCAAGGATACTGTGCTGGTTGGCGTTGCGCAGGACGGGCACAATCAAGCCCTGCTCAAGTGCTACAGCAACACCGATATGTATCTGCTTTTTGAGGAGAATTTTGTCTTCAGCAAATGATACATTCATCTGTGGCATACGCACCAGTGCCAGGGCTACCGTTTTGACGATCAAGTCATTGAAACTGACCTTGACGGGAGAAGGCTGTTTTGCTGCATACTCGTTGATTTGCTGCCGCAGAGCTGCTAGCTTACCAGTATCAATCACGCTGGTTACATAGAAGTGCGGGGCCGCCTGCATGCTCTGACTGAGCCGTCTAGCGATGGCACGGCGCATAGATGTTAATGGAATCTCGGTAATATCATCTGTAGTGGTTGAAGCAGCAACAGGCTGCGGTTGCTCAATGAAGGGGAGCGTTGCTACTACTGGTGTTGGTTGCATAGCGGGAGCCGCCTGAGGAGGAAACACAGCAGCAGGTCTGCCTTGTGCGGCAAGAGTTGCCTCGATGTCCATCTTGATAATACGCCCATTTGGGCCTGTGCCTTGAATGTTGCTATAGTCGAGCTGGTTTTCTTTGGCGAGATTGCGGGCAATGGGCGAAATAAAGATGCGCCCTCGTGCAAGGGCCGGACTTGCTATGACCTGTCCTGCCGCCTCTATATCTTCATTGGCAGCGGGTTTATCTGTATTCGTGGTACTCAGTTGTTTTGCTTCGGCTACTAATGGCTCGTCTGGTGCGCCGATAAGGGCAATGCCAGCACCAACGGCGGCAATTGCACCCTCCGGCACGAGAATTTTGCGCAATACTCCACTGCTAAAGGATTCTGCTTCTATATTGACCTTTTCGGTTTCAATTTCTGCAAGTGGCTCACCTTTCGCGACCTGATCACCCTCTTTCTTGAGCCAGCGCAGGATCTTGCCTTCTTCCATGGTATCGCCCATTTTAGGCATTTCTACTGTTTTCATACTAGTGCGTCACCTTCGTAGGTGTGTAATAACGATTCGTGGCCTCGATTTGCTGGCCACAACCGTGCGAGGAATACACCAGGGAGCGTGATAAATCATACTCCTACGTGAGTCGGTACGATGGCTTTTACAGCCTTGATAATGTCCGCCTTCGTTGGCAACGCGGCTCGCTCCAGCGCCTTTGAGTAGGGCATGGGTACATCAGCTCCTGTGATGTGTTGAATGGGAGCATCCATATAGTCAAATGCGTTTTCATAAATGAGCGCAGCTAGGCCCTGTCCTGTCCCATAGTACTTCCAGCCCTCTTCGGCGATGACCACGCGATTCGTCTTCTTGACAGAGTCAATAAGCAAGTCAATATCTATGGGGCGAATGCTTTTCAGGTCGATCACCTCGGCCTCGATGCCCTCCTTTGCCAGATCATGGGCGGCTTGTAACGAAATATGAGCCATACGCGAGAAGGTAAGAATGGTGACATCGCGTCCTAGGCGTCTGACTTCGCCTAGGTGCAGCGGTACGGTATACTCTACATCCTCATCGGGCACCTCACCCTTAATGCTGTAGAGCAGTTCGTGTTCAATGAAGAGCACCGGATTGGGGTCGCGTACTGCAGACTTGAGCATACCCTTGGCATCGTAGGGAGTGGCGGGCATAACCACCTTCAGCCCTGGAATATGCCCATACCAGGACTCGAACATCTGTGAGTGCTGAGCTCCTCGTTGAGCACCACCACCCGAAGGCATACGAATGACGAGGGGAATTTCTGGTTGTCCACCGAACATATAATGAAACTTGGCTGCGCTATTGACGATCAAATCGGTAGCGAGTAGGCTAAAGTTGATAGTCATCAGTTCGAGGATGGGGCGTAACCCACCTAGAGCAGCACCAATAGCAGTGCCTGTGATGACCTCCTCCGCAAGCGGAGTATCGCGAACACGCTTCTCACCAAACTCCTCAAACAGGCCCTTGGTGACAGCGTAGGTACCACCATAGCCAGCGATATCCTCACCCATGATAAACACACGCTCGTCACGCCACATTTCCTCACGGATAGCTTCGCGCAACGCATCGCGATAAGTTATAGTACGCATCGCCTTACTACTTCCTCTCATAGCGGTAGGTGAGGGCGCTGGAATCATCAACCATAACGTCTGTATAAAGTTCTTCGAGTGAGGGATCTGGGCTATTGTCCGCGAACTGGGCTGCATCCTCTGCGACTTGTGTGGCCTTGGCATCATTTTCATCAAATTCAGCTTGCGTGGCCAGACCTTCTTCTAACAGCATCTTCTCAAAGATGCCGATGGGGTCGCGTGTGCTGCGCCAGCATTGTTCTTCTTCGCGTGTGCGGTAGTAGGCAGGGTCAGCCATTGAATGTCCACGGAAGCGGTAGGTCTTCACCTCCAGCAGCGTCGGTCCTTCTCCCCTGCGAGCATGCTCAACGGCATGTTTCGTGGCTGCATAGACGGCAATTGCATCCATACCATCGACTATCTCACCAGGCATATTATAGGCTGCGGCACGCGAGAGTAGGTTTTCGACGGCCCACGCCTTTTCAACTGCCATACCCATCGAATACTGATTGTTTTCGCAAATGAAAACGACGGGTAGTTTCCAGAGTGAAGCAAGATTGAGCGCTTCATGAAAAGCTCCTTCATCGACGGCACCATCGCCAAAGAAGCAGGCAACAACCGTGTCTTGCCTAAGATACTGTGCGGAGAATGCTACCCCTACGGCTATCGGCAACTGAGCGGCCACAATAGCATTACCTCCCAAAACACCCGCTTCATTGCTCCACATGTGCATGGAGCCACCTTTGCCCTTGCTACAGCCAGTAGCTTTGCCAAAGAGTTCGGCCATAATAGCGCGTGGGTCCATACCCTTTGCCAGTGCAAGACCATGCTCTCGATAGCTACAGAGAATCTTATCACTGGTGCGCAATGCGGTAATGCTACCGACTCCCACGGCCTCCTGACCAATGTAGAGATGCATGAAGCCGCCTATTTTGCCTCGTGTATATTCTTCCGCGCTCTTCTCTTCAAAACGGCGCATCAGAAGCATCATGTTGTGCATGCACAGGAGCTGTGTGCGAGTCAACCCAGTAAGCGTAGCATTGCTAATCGCCATAGGTCCCCCTTCGTCTGAATGGTAAATTAGGTGAGTTCATTTACACGGAATAATGGCTTTCCTAGCATACAGCACTGTATGTCCGCAGTCCGTTCTAGGCGCTCCCTTGAGCCTTTTCCTTACTGTGTACATTGTACCCTATCTGCAAGAGAGATGCTATAGACGTAAGAGACAAGAATACGCCATGATATATAAGCAAGCTTACTACTTGTCAGCAACAATTGAACCAAAGAGAAAGTAGAAACGCCATAAGCTCATCATTTTGGAGAGATGAGCTCATGGGATTTGCAGAAAGTGAAAACGAGCGGCAGTGAGGAGCACTACGCGACATCCTACTTCTTGAGAACGGCCTCGGAGAGTTCTTTGCCAGGGAAGAAGCGCACACGCTCCTTCGCAGGCACCTCGATAGGTTGTCGGTCCCGTGGATTGACCCCCTTGCGTGCGGCGCTCTGGCGTACCTTAAAGGAGCCAAAACCCACTAAACGCACTTCATCACCGTTCTGAAGTGCCTCACGAATAGCATCCAGCGTTGCTTCTAACACTTCAGCCGCTTGTTTTTGAGACAGCTTTGCCTCCTTAGAAATGCGCCTAGCAAGTTCCTGGCGACCAACTGTTTTTGATCCGGATACCTGTTCGGTCTGTTCATCGGCCATAGGTTCTGAGATCCTCCTTGCAACTATCAACATGCATCGCTTCTCCATCCCCACAGAGTGGGCCTGTGAAGCGGCATTACGACCTCACTACCGCTTAGGAGTATAGCATGTGAATTGAAGAAATACAAGGTTTCTCTGTACGGGTTTCGGCATACAAAGCAATTAGACGCTGTTCGATTGCTTTTCTGTCATTCTTGCCTACTAGCGAGCGCTTATACACAAGTTATCCACATTGCATAGTAAAATTGGTGAAAAACACTCTTTCCATACGTCTATACAAAATGGTACAATGAAGTGGGGGAAAGTGGGGAGATTTGGGGAAAGTTCATGTAGTGGCCGAGGAAATTTGGTTAG